>CAVCXN010000222.1:0-474 GCA_963606215.1 uncultured Mycoplasmatota bacterium
CGCCCGGAACGAGCTTGTGTCGTTCTGGGCTTAGAATGGCTGGTTACGGGCTGGTTATGCGGGAGAGTGTGGGTGTAAAATTTGGGGAAAAAAGAGGAGAATACCAAGTGCGCTCCCTTTGGTTGCTTTACCGCTGTCCGTCTGGTATACTTGAACACAAAAAGAGAACGGGGGAGTCTCTGTGTTGACGAAAGAAGAAATCCGTCTGGCGTGTATGGACGAAGGAGTTTATCGGCGCGGCAGGCAGCTTTATCGCTCCGGCGGGGTGACATCGATCTATTTAGAAGAATACGGAGAGGATGTTTTAGCACTGTCGGCAGAGGTTCGCGGCAACGGTCAGCCGTTTTACGAATGCGAAGTGATATTGAGCGAAGATATCATTGATGAATATTCCTGCGATTGCCCGGCAGGAATGGATAGCCGACGCGGGATGTGCAAGCACTGCGTTGCGCTCGCGTTGGCCTACCAGAATTC
>CAVCXN010000222.1:484-5635 GCA_963606215.1 uncultured Mycoplasmatota bacterium
AATCAGGATACTTCGGAACAGAAAAGACAGCCAGAAAAAGCCCGGATACAGAGCACCTCCTCTGCTTTGAAAAATCTGATGGGCCAGCTGAGAGCACCGGCGGTCAATTTGGAGCAAAACATCGCGCCGGGAAGCGTCCGACTGGTGCCGGAATTTTCTTTACAGAAAAACGAAGTGCGCGATTGGCGAAATTATTTCAGAAGCCGCTATTATCTGGCAACGGGGTTTCGGATCACGGCAGGTAGCCGCTTATATGTGGTGAAAAACCTGGCGCTGCTGCTGGAGCTGAGCCGACAGGGACAGTATTATTCTTACGGAAAATCCCTGGCTTTTACCCATTCCAGGGAGATGTTTGCGCCCGACAGCCAACGACTGCTGGGCATGATCCGCAGCGAATTAGAGGCCAACGGCGTTGATCTGCGGGTCGCCGCAGAATACAGCGGGCAGAATTATCGCTGGCTTCGGATGCCCGACTCAGTCACATCCGACCTGCTGGCCTCTCTGATCGGGACCACGCTCTCCCTGGACGGGACAGAGTATCCGGTGCAGTACGGAGATCCTGCCGTTGGCCTGCGATTTGAGGCGCTGCCGGGCGGGGCGCGGCTGATCCTGCCCAAGTCTTCTCTGTTGCTGGCCGGGGCCGCACCCTGGGTCTGTTACGATGGCTGTATCTATGGACTGACGGAATACTTTGCGCAGGAAGCCCTGCCGTTGCTGGAGACGTTGGGAGCGGTGGAGCCGCTGAAGGATGTGATCCCGAAGGAAACGGAAGAGGCGCTGGTGCTGACGGAAGAGGACTATCTGGTGTTTTGCAGCGCAGCCCTGCCCAAGCTGGCCGCTGTGTTTCCCATTGATTATGGTCCAGTGGATTTCTCTGTGTATCGGCCGGAAGAGCCTGATTTTGTGTTTCGCATCACCTCGGATGGTGAAGGCGGGATCGTGTTGCGGCCGGAGGTCCATTATGGCAGCGATGAATATCCGCTGTTTGTCCGGGGAGAAGAATTTCGAAATCTTCCCGCAGAACAGCCGGTCCGCGCCTGTATCCGTACTTACTTTACGCAGGATGAAACAGACCCGACCCGGTGGAAAATTCAGAGGGAGGACGCTCTCTTCCGTTGGTTGGACACGGGCCTGGATGCCATGCGGGAGCAGGGGGAGGTTCTGATCGACAGCAGTCTAAAAAATCTGCGCATTACCCCCACGCCCCGTACGACAATCGGTGGGGCATTAAAAGGCGACCTGATCGACCTGGACATGACGGTGGAGGGGATGCCGCAGGAAGAGATGACCCAACTCCTGACGGCGTATCAGCAGAAGAAGCGCTACTATCGCCTGCAGAACGGAGAATTTTTATCCTTGGAGGATGGCGGCCTGTCCGTCATCCACGAGCTGGCGGATGGCCTCATGCTGTCTGGAAAAAATTTGCAGCACGCGACCGTCCCGGCTTTCCGTGCCCAGTATATCAATTCCGTGACGACGGGAGCAGGAGAAGTGGAGGTCAAGCGCTCTGCCGCGTTCCGGCAGGCCATTCGCAGTCTCCACAGCTTTGCAGACAGCGACGCGCCCGTGCCGGAGGACTTACAGGCGTCTCTTCGGAGCTATCAGGAGGAGGGCTATCGCTGGATGTGTGCCCTGGCCGACTGTCATCTGGGCGGCATTTTGGCCGATGAGATGGGCCTGGGCAAAACCATTCAGTCCATTGCTTTCCTGCTCCACACCCGGGAAAATGCCCTGATCGTCTGCCCGGCGTCTCTGCTGTACAACTGGGAGAGTGAGGTCCATCGTTTTGCGCCGGGCCTGACCGTACAGACCATTCGCGGCACTGCCGCCCAGCGAAAAGCCCTGTTGCAGGAAGAGGCTGACGTGTATATCACGTCCTACGACCTGCTGAAACGGGACACCGAGGCGTATGCCGAGCGGACGTTCGGCACCGTTCTCATCGATGAAGCGCAGTACATCCGCAACGCCGGGACCCAGGCGGCTCAGGCAGTGAAGAAATTACAGGCCAAGCGCCGCTTTGCGCTCACTGGCACGCCCATCGAAAACCGGCTCAGTGACCTTTGGAGCATTTTTGATTTCCTGATGCCGGGTTTCCTCTATCGCTATCCCCAGTTCAAAAAAGCCATTGAGCAGCCGATCTTGAATGATGACGATGCGGCCCGCCTGCGGCTGGCCCGTATGGTCACGCCCTTCCTTCTGCGCCGGAAAAAATCAGATGTCTTACGGGAACTGCCGGACAAGGTGGAGCAGGTGCGCTACGTTGACCTGACGCCCCGCCAGCAAAAGCTCTACCAGGCCCAGGAACAGCAGTTACGCCAGAGCTTACAGAAGGACGATGACAAAGCATTCCAGGCCAACCGCATCCAATATTTATCTGCCCTGACCCGCCTGCGCCAACTGTGCTGTGACCCGGCACTGTTTTTGGAGGACTATGACGGCGGCTCCGGCAAGGTAAACGCCTGCCTGGACTTGTTGGAAGAGCTGACCCAGTCAGGGCATAAAGTGTTGGTCTTTTCTCAGTTTACCAGTATGCTGGATATTCTGCGGGCCGAAGCCACGGCACGGGGGCTGGACAGTCTGTGTCTCACCGGTGCGAACACCAAGGAGCAGCGCCGCAATATGGTCCGGCAGTTCCAGGAGGGCGAAATCATGGTTTTCTTCATCTCCCTGAAGGCTGGCGGTGTGGGGCTGAATCTGACAGCAGCGGACCGGGTCATTCATATCGACCCCTGGTGGAATGCGGCGGCGGAAGACCAGGCATCTGACCGTACCCATCGTATTGGCCAGAAGAATACGGTGTTTATCACGAAGCTGGTGGCCCAACACACCGTGGAGGAACGTATCCTGGCTCTGCAAGAGGCCAAGCGTGCCCTTAGCGATAGCGTGATGTCCGGCGAGGGCATCAGCTCCGGCCAGCTCAGCCGGGAGGAATTGCTGGCGCTGCTGGAAGAGGGATGAGGCTGCCTCTATCTGTTATCATAACTTTGAGACAGCCCCTTTTTGCACGTTATATCAAGGGGAGCTGCGCAGGTTTCCGTCACTCGTCCAGCTTGAGGACGGCCATGAATGCTTCGGTGGGGAGCTGGACGGTGCCCAGGGTGCGCATCTTCTTCTTGCCTTCCTTCTGCTTTTCCAGCAGCTTCTTCTTCCGGCTGATGTCGCCACCGTAGCACTTGGCCAGCACGTCCTTCCGCATGGCCTTGACCGTCTCGCGGGCGATGATCTTGCCGCCGATGGCTGCCTGGACGGGGACCTCGAAGAGCTGGCGGGGGATGTTTTCCTTCAGCTTTTCACAGATTTTCCGGGCGCGGCCATATGCCTTGTCCCGGTGGACGATGAAGGACAGGGCGTCCACCTGCTCGCCGTTGAGCAGCAGGTCCACCTTCACCAGGTCAGAGGCCCGGTAGTCCAGAAACTCATAGTCCAGGGAGGCGTAGCCCTTGGTGCGGGCTTTCAGGGCGTCGAAGAAGTCATAGATAATTTCGTTCAGGGGCATGTGGTAGTGAATTTCGACGAGGTTGGTGTCGAGATACTGCATGTCCTTAAATTCGCCCCGACGCTCCTGGCACATAGGCATGATGTTGCCGACGTAGTCCGGGGGGGCGATGATGGAGACTTTGACGAACGGCTCCCGCTGCTCTGCGATGACGGAGGGATCGGGGTAGTTGTGGGGGTTGTCCACGCGGACCTCCGTGCCGTCGGTCTTGGTCACTTCGTAAATGACGTTGGGCAGGGTGGTGATGAGGTCCAGGTCGAACTCCCGCTCTAATCTCTCCTGGATGATCTCCATGTGGAGCATCCCCAAAAAGCCGCAGCGGAAGCCGAAGCCCAGAGCGGCGGAGGTCTCCGGCTCGAAGGACAGGGAGGCGTCGTTGAGCTGTAATTTTTCCAGAGCGTCCCGCAGGTCGGGGTACTTGGAGCCGTCTTCTGTGTAGATGCCGCAGTAGACCATGCTCCGGGCGGGACGGTAGCCGGGCAGGGGAGCGTCGGCAGGATTTTCCACGGTGGTGATGGTGTCGCCCACCCGGGTGTCCTTCACGTTCTTGATGGAGGCGGTGAGATAGCCGACCTCCCCGGCGGAAAGGCTCTTGCAGGGTTCTAATTTGGTGGGCAGCAGGTGGCCGATCTCCACCAGGCCGTACTGGGCGCCGGAGGCCATCATCTTCACGGTCTTGTCCAGGGTCAGGGTCCCCTCCATCACGCGGAAGTAGACGACGACACCGCGGTAGGCGTCATACTGGCTGTCGAAGATCAGGGCCTTGAAGGGGGCCTTGGGGTCGCCGGTGGGGGCGGGAACGTGATGTACCACGTCCTCCAGGACGGCCTGGATATTGGTGCCCATCTTGGCGGAAATTTCGGGGGCGTTGGCGGCCTCCAGGCCGATGACGTTCTCCACCTCCTCCTTGACCAGGGCGGGATTGGCGGCGGGGAGGTCGATCTTGTTGATGACGGGGCGAATTTCTAAATCGTGCTCCATGGCCAGATACGTGTTGGCCAGGGTCTGGGCCTCCACGCCCTGGGAGGCGTCCACGACGAGAATGGCCCCCTCGCAGGCGGCCAGGGAGCGGGAGACCTCATAGTTAAAGTCCACGTGGCCCGGGGTGTCGATGAGGTTCAGGGTATAGGTCTGGCCGTCCAGGGCGTCGTACCGGATGGTGACGGCGCGGGCCTTGATGGTGATGCCGCGCTCGCGCTCTAAGTCCATGTTGTCGAGGAGCTGGTTTTCCATCTCCCGCTCCGGGACGGCGTGACAAAGCTCCAGCAGCCGGTCGGCCAGGGTGGATTTGCCGTGGTCGATGTGGGCGATGATGGAGAAATTACGGATCTTGGATTGATCGGTCATAGTATTTTTATCCTCCTTGGTGGGGGTGGAGTCTGGCGGAGCCAAACACCATGCGTGTCTCAGGTTTTGTGATTTTTCTGCTCCCCGGCGACCGCCCGCCCCAGCTGGTCGGCCAGGGTCTGGAAGAGCAGGGCGGTCTCCGGCTGGCGGCGGCAGAGGTCCAGGCAGAGCTGGGTGAGCAGGTCGGCGGCGGTGAGCATCACGGCGGGGTCCGGGC
Source organism: uncultured Mycoplasmatota bacterium (assembly GCA_963606215.1). Classification (GTDB taxonomy): domain Bacteria; phylum Bacillota; class Clostridia; order Oscillospirales; family Oscillospiraceae; genus Evtepia. The sequence continues at coordinate 5,545 of CAVCXN010000222.1, forward strand.
CGGCGCCGGAGCCCTGGGCGTCGCCCCGGTCGGTCAGGCGGCCCAGCAGATAGTCCGCGGACACCTGATAGTAATCACAGGCCCGGACCAC
>CAVCXN010000223.1:0-2661 GCA_963606215.1 uncultured Mycoplasmatota bacterium
AGACAGCGCGCCGACCTTGGCGCCAAAGGTTTCGATGAGATCCATAGATCCTCCTTGGGTAAAATCAGATGGATGTTTTGTAATTTATTTTAGACGAAAAGAAAGTATAGCACAAAAACGCTGGGAAGAAAAGGGCAGAAGACCCAAAAACACACCAAAAAAGGGAGAGAAAAAGGACGGACTTCCCAGCCGGGAAGCCCGCCCTTGAGGGACAGGGGAAAACAGGAAAGCTCAGGCGTTCTGGAGGAACTTCTCCAGCCGGTCCATGCCCTCCTTGATGTTCTCCATGGAGACGGCGAAGGACCAGCGGACGTAGTTGGGGGCGCCGAAGCCCGTGCAGGGGACGACGGCTACCAGGCCCTCCCGCAGGAAGACACGGGCAAAGTCGTCAGCGTCATGGATCACGTCGCCGTAAAGGGTCTTGCCGATCAGCGCATCCAGGTTCATCAGCATATAGAAGGTCGCCTCGGGGCGGACGGGGTGGACGCCGAGGATGTTGGACATGCGCTCATACAGATAGTTCCGGCGCGTCTCGAACGCCTGCCGCATGACCTCGATCTCGTCCTGGGGACCGCTGAAGGCTTCCGTGGCCGCGGCCTGGGAGATGGAGCAGGTTCCGGAGAGGCTGTGGCTGAGGTAGTTGCTCATGACTTTAACAATTTCTTTGCTGGCTGCGGCAAATCCGATGCGCCAGCCGGTCATGGCATAGGTCTTGGAAGCGCCGCCCACCAAAATCGTGTGGGCCTTGGCCTCTTCACTCAGGGTGGGGAAGGAGACGAATTCCTTATTGTCAAAGACCAGCTTGCTGTACATCTCGTCGGCGATCACGTACAGGTCGTTGTCCAGGCAGACCTTGGCGATGGCCTCCAGATGCTCCCGGCTGTAGATCATGCCGGTGGGGTTGGAGGGGCTGTTCAGGATGAGAGCCTTGGTCTTGGGGGTGATGGCGGCCTGCAGCTGCTCAGGGGTCAGGTTGAAGCCGTTCTCCTCCGTGGTGGTGACGACCACGGGCACGCCGCCGACCATTTTGATGAGTTCATAGTAGCTCACCCAGTAGGGGGCGGGCAGGATCACTTCGTCGCCGGGGTCGATGAGGGCCTTGAGGGCAACATACAGGATGGGCTTGCCGCCGCCGCTGACGACGACTTCCTCAGGGGCATAGTCCAGGCCCCAGTCGGCTTTCAGACGGTCCGCCACGGCCTTACGCACGGCGGGGGTACCGGCGGTGGGGGTGTACTTGGTCTGATTTTCTTCAATGGCGCGGATGCCGGCCTGCTTGATGTGCTCAGGGGTGGGGAAATCAGGCTGACCGACGCTGAAGCCGATCACGTCGATCCCCTCGGCGCGCATTTTGTTGAACTGGGTGTCGATGGCCAGAGTCGTAGATGCCCGGACAGACTGGGCAAGGTTAGAAAGTGCTTTCATACTAGCAGCCCTCCTGTTTGATTTTTGTGTTTCTCGTTGACACATTATAGTGAGGAACTTGCAGATTTGCAATAGAAAATTCCAAAAAAATTCGATTCCTGAAGAATTTTTTCTATGACTTTCATAAAGCGTAAAAAATCACCCCTCGACCGGATGAGCCGAGGGGTGATTTTGGTTAGCTGATGTTTACTTTTTCGTCCGTCTCCGCTCCTGGTTTTTCTGGTACAGATAATACAGCCCATCCAGCAGCAAATTCTCGTCGATGAGGATTTTCCGCTTACAATGCGGCTGGATCATCTCGGCGTTCCCGCCGGTCATGACCACGGTCGCCACGGGTTTGGCCTCCTCCTCCATGCGCTGGATCATGCCGTCGATCATGGCGGCGTTGCCGTAGAGGACGCCGGAGCGCATGGCGTCGATGGTGGAGCGGCCGAAGATGGAGGGGGGCTGTTCCAGGGAGATGTGGGGCAGCTCCGCTGCCCGGCCGGAGAGGGCTTCCACGGCGATGCGCACGCCGGGGATGATGATACAGCCTTTATAGGTGCTGTCGCTGAGGTAGGAGAAGGTGGTGGCCGTGCCCATGTCGATGACGATGATGGGCTGTGGGTATTTCTGAATGGCCGCCACAGAAGAGGACACGATGTCCGCGCCGAGCTGGTTATGAATTTCGGCCAGAATGTTCATGCCGGTCTTCACGCCTGGCCCGACGATCATGGGCCGCACGCCGCTGAGCTGTTCGACCGCCCCGGCCATGGCGCTGGTCATGGGGGGCACGACGCTGGAAATGACGGAGCCGGTGATGCCTTGCAGATCCGACCGGTAGAGGTGGAACATGTCGAGCAGGTCGATGGCGATCTGGTCCCGGGTCTTGTTCTTGTCGGTCTTGAGGGAACCCCGGAATTGGAGCTTGCCCTCTGGGGTAAACAGCCCCATGGTGATGGCGGTGTTGCCGATGTCGATGGTCAGGATCATTGCCGTTCCCCCCTGCTAACGAGTATTGTTGTCTCTATTATAGTAGGAAGGAGACGAAAAATCAACGGCAAAATATCGCCCTGCCTGTCACAGAATAATACAGATGAGTCCGCCGGAGCCTTCGTTGAGGATGCGCTCTAAGGTCAGCCGCATTTTTTCCCGGGCGTCCTCAGGCATGTGCTTGAGCTTGGTGGCCAGGTCCTCGTTGATGAGTTCATGGAAGGATCGACCAAAAATATTGGACTGCCAGATTTTTTCCGGCGC
>CAVCXN010000224.1:0-2179 GCA_963606215.1 uncultured Mycoplasmatota bacterium
GAGGACGGACTGTGTTTACACTGCTGAAAACAGAGGGCAAGGCCCGGCGGGGAGAACTGACTTGTGCCCATGGCACCGCCCAGACCCCGGCTTTTATGAATGTCGGCACACAGGGCGCCATCAAGGGGGCCGTATCCGCCCACGACTTGAAGGAGATCGGCTGTCAGATCGAACTCTCCAATACCTATCATCTTCACTTGCGGCCGGGAGACAAGCTCATCAAGGAGATGGGCGGCCTGCATCGCTTCATGCGGTGGGATGGGCCGATCCTGACCGACAGCGGAGGATTTCAGGTCTTTTCTCTGGCCAGTATGCGGAAGATCAAAGAGGAGGGCGTAACCTTCGCCTCTCATATTGATGGGCGCCGCATCTTCATGGGGCCGGAAGAGAGTATGCAGATCCAATCCAATCTCGGCTCTGACATCGCCATGGCCTTTGATGAGTGCGTGGAAAATCCCGCGCCGTATGAGTATGTGAAGCAATCCTGTGAGCGTACCTTGCGCTGGTTACAGCGCTGTAAAGTGGAGCATGACCGGCTGAACACACTGCCGGATACCGTCAATCCCCAGCAGCAGCTTTTTGGCATCAACCAGGGCGGCATCGTGCCGGAGCTGCGGGTCTGGCACATGAAGGAGATCGCTAAGCTGGACTGCGACGGCTACGCCATCGGCGGTCTAGCGGTGGGGGAGCCTGCTGAGACGATGTATGAGATCATCGACACGGTGGAGCCGTATATGCCGCAGGATAAGCCACGTTATCTTATGGGCGTGGGGACCCCGGTGAATATCTTGGAAGCCGTCGCCCGGGGCGTGGATATGTTCGACTGCGTTCTGCCCGCCCGAAACGCCCGCCATGGCAAGCTCTATACCTGGCAAGGGGCGTTGAACATCAAGAACGAGAAATATAAAAATGACGACCGACCCATTGACCCCGAATGTGACTGCCCAGCCTGCCGTTCCTTCTCCCGGGCCTACCTGCGGCATCTGTTCGCAGCAGGAGAGATGCTGGGGATGCGTCTGGCCGTGATGCACAACTTACACTTCTACAACGAGCTGATGGCGAAAATTCGACAGGCATTGGACGAAGGACGGTTTGCAGAATTTTACAGCGAGTACAAAGAGCGTCTCGGAGCGAAAATTTAAGTCTCTGAAATACTTCTATTAGAGACTGAAAAAGGGCTTGTCAAATCACAAATTTTCTTTTATAATAAAGAGAAAATTCATTTTGCAGCGGAGGGAATACACCTTGAAAATGGAAATTCTGATTATCGTCCTGATCGTGTTCTACATCGCCATTTTCTACTTCCTGAAAATGCGCCCCGAGAAGCAGCGCAAAAAGGAGCAGGAAGAGATGAAGCGGTCCCTGAACCCCGGCGATCCCGTTACCATGATCGACGGTATCGTTGGCAACGTCTGTGCCGTGAAGGAAAAGACCGTCGTCATCGAGACTGGCGCCGACCGTGTCCGCCTGGAGTATGCTACCTGGGCCATCATGAACAAGGGCGCAGCGGTGGATCAGGCCGCGAACTGAATCCCGTCATAGAAAGATCCCTCCCCGCATAGAATCCAACAGATTCTTTACGGGGAGGGATTTTCCTATGGCAAAGAATGGGGAAGCCGCCGCAAAACCTGCGGCGGGACAGGGGACGGGCCTGGTCTTGGCCATCCTATTGGGCGGAAGTCTTGGACTCTTGCTTATATTGCTGCTGACGTTGCTCATCTCCGCACTGGTTTGGAGCGGCTCTGTGCCGGTGGTCACGGCTGGGATTTGTCTCACTGTCGCTGCGGGAGTATGTGCTTTGATCGGCGGGCGAATCGCTGTGAAAAAGGGGAGCGGTGGTTCCTTTCCGCTGGGCTGTGGGGCCGGAGGGCTGATTTGCTTGGTGTTGATCCTGGTCTGCCTGGCCACGTCGGGGACGGACGGCTTTCACGAGCAGTTTATTGGCATCCTGCTTATGACACTGGCTGGTGGCTGTCTGGCCGGGCTGTTAGGAAAGCCCAGGAAACGAAAAAAGAAAAAGGCATGAGCAAAGTTGTGCATCATGCCCGCCACAATATCACCACCAAATCAAAACCGGAAACCCAGAAAAAGGGACGAGACATGGTATTGCTGGTCCTCGTGGTTGCGTTTTTGATCGGAGCCGCCGCCGGATGTGTTTTTGCCGGAAGACTGGCACCAG
>CAVCXN010000224.1:2189-3548 GCA_963606215.1 uncultured Mycoplasmatota bacterium
TGGCAGGGTTGACGATGCCAGGGCTGTTTTTTCTGCGGGGCATGTTTTTAGGCTATGCCGTGCAGGTGGTCGCCGGAGGCGTCACATCCCATGGATTCTTATGGGCCGGCGTTTTGTTCGGGCCAACTTGTCTGTTGGCTGTACCAGCGTTTTTCGTGATCGGCTGTCTTGGTTTACTTAGAGCCGCCGCGCAGACATCCGGGCGTGCCAAGCTGCTGTTGGGCGGTGCAGTTTGCTGTGGACCGCTGGCGCTGTGTGTTTTGTTGGACCGAACCGTTGTGCTGAACCTGCTGGATATTTTGCTGGTGTCGTTGGTGTCAGCGTGACACTTGCAATTTGATTATTTCTTCGGTATAATAAAGCAAATATCAGTTCGTATGCTCCCAGGGGGAGCATACGTTTTATCGGATTTAACTTCGCATAATGTAGATTTTGCGAAGTTAGAGTATCTAGGAAAGGACACTTCTCTCAAATGGCTGATTATTGGAAAGAATCTCCTCCCATTTTACGGGAGTTTCTCAATTATCACGAATCCATCCTCTCGCACTCTGCGCAGACTGTGGACGAATATTTTTTGGACCTGCGCGGATTCTTCCGCTACTTAAAGATGACCCGTGACCCGGCGCTTGCTAACGTTCCGTTCCAGGAAATCTCGATTTTAGATGTGGACTTGGATTTTGTTTCGAAAACCCAGCTGTCTGAAATTTATGGCTTTCTGACGTTCCTCACGGGCGGCGGCGCGTTTGGTAAAGCAGAATCCTCAACCCGCGCTAGAAAATGCTCTTCCATCCGTTCGTTTTACAATTATCTCTGCGTCCATGCCCGCGTGATGACCGCTGACCCTACCCAGGCGCTGAACAACCCCAAGATGCGGAAATCCCTGCCACGCTATCTCTCCCTGACAGAGAGTCTTCAGCTACTGGAAGCTGTCTCTGGTCCCAACGAATTGCGGGATTATTGTATTCTGACCCTCTTCCTCAACTGCGGCCTGCGGGTCGGCGAACTGGTGGGTCTGAACGTCCAGGATGTCCGGGACGATACCATTCGTGTGTTAGGCAAAGGTAACAAAGAGCGCCAGCTCTATCTGAACGAAGCATGCCTGGGCGCATTGGAGGCTTATATGGACGTACGTCCCGACCCAAAGGATGACCCGCGCCACAAAGATGCCCTATTTGTCTCCCGAAATAAAACACGGCTCACAACACGGGCCGTGGAAAATATCGTCCACAAAGCCATGCTGCAAGCCGGATTAGATCCCAGATATTCCCCCCATAAGCTCCGACACACTGCCGCCACGCTGATGCTGGATCATGGGGTCGATATCCGGACCTTACAGGATGTACTGGGTCACGAGAATCT
>CAVCXN010000225.1:0-9345 GCA_963606215.1 uncultured Mycoplasmatota bacterium
ATTTTATTATCGTACCCAATTTCTGCAATATTAACATTGCTTACCTTGCTTGTTGAATATGTGCTGACTAAATTGTGTATGGGAACTATTTTGGTAGAGTTGTATCCTATAGTTTCTCAGAGAGAGGCAACTATTTGTTTCTTTATCTCGCTTAATTTAGTTGGGTTAATAGGAGTTATAAAAAATAAAAAGTAAAAAATGATAAAGTGGCCAAATTCTACGGGGGTAAATTCCCTGGTGAAAAGATGGCCACTTTATTATTTATATTTATCTCTTTTGTATCATACATTGCTGAGGGCAAAGGAGATGAGTACCTTATGGCTAGTGTAGCGCTTTTGACTATTACGGGGATGTTGTCCCAGGCGGTGGGCTTTGCCTATCGGGTGGGCCTGACCCGCCTGGCAGGGGCGGAGATCATGGGGCTGTATCAGCTCATCCTGCCGGTCTACTCCATCCTGCTCTCCCTGACCTCCGTGGGCCTGACCACAGGCGTCTCCAACCTCTCCGCCTGGTACCAGGCCCTGGGCGACCGGCGGGCCATCTGGCAGGTGCGGGGGCAGGCGATTCGCCTGTTTTTCCTCCTGGCGGTGCTCCCCTGCATTCTGCTGCTGATTTTTTCCGATGCTGTCTCTGTCTATCTCCTGGGTGACGCCCGGACGCGGCTGGGCCTGATGCTGCTCGTCCCCTGCCTCCTGCTGACGGGCGTGGAGAATTTGCAGAAGCATTATTTCTATGGCACGGGCCGGGTCTTCCCGGCGGCGATTACCGAGCTGGCCGAGATGGTCCTGCGGGCCACGCTGGTCCTCTCTCTGGTGAAGGGCCTGCATCCTGCCACGGCGGAGGGCGTGGTCGGGGCCATCGTCCTGGGCATGGCCCTGTGCGAGATTGCCTCGGCTGTGACGCAGACGGTTTTATTCCGCCATGCGCTCGGCCCCCAGAGCCAGCTCACGGGAGGCGGTACTACGCCGGAAATTCTGCGGGGCAAGCTGGGGCGCATCGCGGCCCCCCTGGGCGCGGCGGCGCTCCTGGGGAATCTCATCTCCTCGGCCAACGCCGTCCTCATCCCCCGCTTATTGGTTTCCGGGGGCATGGACCAGAACCAGGCCGTGGCGGTCTATGGCGTGACCTTTGGCATGACCGTCCCCATGTTGCTCTTACCCACGGCTTTTCTCAGCGCCCTGGGCCTGGTGCTCACGCCCAAGCTCTCCCAGTGCTCCGCCCTGGGAAACTGGGGAGAAATCCGGCGGCAGGTCAGCCGTTCCGTGGGTCTGGCGAACCTGATTTTGATTCCCGCGCTGGCGCTCCTGGCCGTCTCCGGCCCGGCGATCGGGGTGGCGTTATACGGGGACGCCCGCGTGGGCGACCACCTGCCCCTCCTGGCCTTGGGCGTTCTCTTCTCCTGCTGGCAGACGCTCTGCGCGGCGATTCTCAGCGGCGTGGGCCGTCAGGCAGCTGCGGCGGGTCTTGCCTTGGCCGCCGACGGGGTGCAGCTGGTCCTGACCTGCCTGCTTGTCTCCGGTCGGGGGATGCAGGGCTATGCCGTGGCGTTTACCGTCTCGGCAATACTGGGCGCGGCGCTGAGCTGGCGGGTCGTCTCCCGGGAGATTGGCTTATCTATGCCAGTCTTCCCCTGGTTCACGGCCCCGGTCCTGTCTGCTTGTCTGGCGGCGGCCTGCGGGGATTTGATGGAGACGGTCTTGAAGCGAAGCGGCCTCTCCACCTGTCCCGCCGCCTTGGGCGGCCTGGGCTTCGGTCTGCTGCTCTACCTGGCGGCGCTCCAAGCCTTGGGCGCTGGGACGAAGGGCAGTAACCTGCCTCCGCCCGCTTCCCCTTGCCACCCGGCGAAAAATCCGGTACAATGGCAGAAGCAAACCACGGGGAGGCACCGCCCATGAGACAAGACCACGAACCCTATATGCGCCAAGCCCTGGCCCTGGCCCGGGAAGCCGCCGCCGCCGGGGAGGTGCCGGTGGGCTGTGTCATCGTGGACCAGGACGGCAAGCTCTTGGGCCAGGGCCGCAACCGCCGGGAGGAGGACCACGACCCTCTGGCCCATGCGGAAATTTTAGCCATTCAAGACGCCTGCCAATCCCACGGCGATTGGCGGCTGAAGCACGCGAGACTCTACGTCACCTTAGAACCTTGCCCCATGTGCGCCGGGGGCATTCTCTCCGCCCGCATCCCGGAAATTTATTACGGTGCCAAGGACGCGGGCTTCGGGGCCTGTGGGTCCATTCTGAACCTCTTTGAGGAGGACTTCCGCCACCACCCGAAAATCGTCGGGCATATCCTGGAGGACGAGTGCCGCCAGGTCCTCCGGGACTTTTTTACGGGGGTGCGGCAGAAAGATATGCAAACTTAAAGGTTTTGTAACATTTCCAGCCTTTTTCTGTAATAAGTCTTTGGTATCATAATCCTGCAAGAGTCAAGAACGCTTCTTTTCATTTTAACCTTCGGAGAAATAGGGCCGGCGAGTGGTTTACGCAGGCCCTGTTTTTCTGCCCTTTTTTAGGGATAGTGGCCACCGGAGGCGGCGGATTGGATTGGTGGTTCCGCGTCGAGTGTGGTTACGTTGGTACACTGCGGACTGCTTGCGGCAGGTGGCCCGGCTAGAGCCGGGACGAAAGGGCCACGTTGTGCAAGGAATCGGTCGTGTACCAACGCAACCACACACCACGCGGAACCACTAATAGAATCCTTTGGCGAAGCCAGAAACCATCAAAAAAGACGCTGCCCACCAGCAGCGCCTTTTCCTTCAGCTGATAAAATCAACGGGCATCTTCCGAAGCTCCAACGTCTGGTCCCGCCGTCCATACACAACGGCAGTGACCCAAACCGTCTTCTTCTCTTCCTTGACCCAATAATATACGAGAAAATTTTTCACGACCATCTTGCGGATGCCCTCGGTGTGCCAGGGTTCTTCCTCTGTCAGCGGATAACGGTTCGGTAAAGAATCCAAGGAAGCAAGTTCCCTTTTCAGGCACTGCATCCACTGGGAAGCCACGTCGGGTGATAGGAGCGACTGCGCGATATAGCGGTCGATCTCTCGAAGCTGCTCCACCGCATAATTCGTGAGTTTTACTGTATAGGTCATCGGTCACTCTCTTTTGCTGATGGCGGCAAAAGCGTCCTCAAGGTCCATCCCCTGTCCGGATTTGGCCTGGCTCAGCCCTTTTTCCATCATGGCGTCAAACTGTACGGTGTTCATGGTGTCCCGCGTGGGGAGGGTGGGAATGCTGAACGAGTAAGGAATGCTGTTTGTCATAATGATTTGACGATACAGAGAGTCAATCAAAACAGAGACGGGCATGCCCAGCCGTTCTAAGATCGCCTCTGCCTGCGCTTTGATCTCGGGCTGTACCCGTGCGGTCACGTTTGCGGTTTTGGTTGCCATGGATACGCACCACCTTTCTTCCCTAGTATATCAAAATGTATCGCAGTTTACAATACAAAAAGGGCGCTGCCCACCGGCAGCGCCCTTTTCATATACAGGAGAAACGTCTCACCGCTCCTCGCGGAAGTAGCTCAGGCCCAAGCTCTCCGGGGGCTGGTTGGCCCGGCTGTGCTTTAGGCTGACGGCCACCAGGACGATGGCCGTGACGATGTACGGCACGATGTCGTAGATGGAGGCCGGGATGAAGGAGATGGGGTAATAATACCGCATACAGGCCAGGCCGCCAAAGATGAGGGAGCACCAGAGCGCCCGCTTGGGGCTCCACACGGCGAAGATGACCAGGGCCACCGCCAACCAGCCGTAGCCGTCGATGCAGTCATAGACCCACGCGCCGCCGACACCGGCCCCGGCGTTCATCACCAGGTACAGGCCGCCCAGACCTGTCATGGCGCCGCCGATGCAGGTGGCGAGGTACTTATACTTGGTTACGTTGATGCCCGCCGCGTCCGCGGTGGCGGGGCTTTCGCCCACGGCCCGCAGGCTCAGGCCCGCCCGGGTGCGGCCCAGGAACCAGGCCATGAGGACGGCCAGGACGATGGCCAGATAGACCATGAAGTTGTGAGAGAAGAGCAGCTTCCCGACATAGGGGATGTTGACTATGCTGTCCGGGAAGATGGGGTTATTGAAGATGCCCTTCACGGCGGTGCTGACGGACAGAAAGCCGGAGGGATCAGAATTGCCCACGGCCTCGCCGAAGTAGTTGCCAAAGCCTGTGCCGAACATGGTCAGGGCCAGGCCGGTGACGTTCTGGTTGGCCCGCAGGGTGATGGTCAGCACGGAGAAGACCAGGGCACCCAGGCCCGCGCACACCAGGGCGCACACCAGAGCAATGATCAGGGCGACATAGGGGTTGGAGCCGCCCGCCTTTTCGTAGTAGTAGGGGCCAAGGATGCCGGCGATGCCGCCCATGAACATCATGCCCTCGACGCCCAGGTTCATGTTGCCGGATTTCTCCGTCAGCGTCTCGCCCAACACACCGAAGAGCAGGGGAGCCGCCGCCAGGATGCCAGCGGTCAGGAAGTTGATGAGGTTATTCATGGTCGTCGGCCTCCTTTCCTGCGGCGTCCGGTGATGCCGCCGGGCTTGCCGGGGCGGGTCCCTCCGGGACCTTGGTCTTGCTGCCCCGGAAGATCATGCGGTAGTTGATGAAGAACTCACAGCCCAGCATGAAGAAGAGGATGATGGCCGAGAGCACGTCGGCCGCCGAGGCGGGAATTTTGAAGTTGGTCTGAATGGTGTTGGAGCCCTTGGTCAGGATGGCCAGCAAGCCCGCGATGAGCACCATGGCGAAGGGATTCAGGTGGGCCAGCCACGCCACGATAATGGCCGTGAAGCCCACGCCGCCAGAGGTGCCGTTGTTCAGCGTATAGTCCGCGCCGGAGACGACCAGGAACCCCATGAGGCCCGCGATGGCACCGGAGAGGAACATGGTGCGCATGATGATCTTGCTCACGTTCATGCCTGCGTACCGAGCGGTCCGCTGGCTCTCGCCGACGACGGAAATTTCATAGCCGTGCTTACTGTACTTCATGTAAATGAACATGCCGACGGTCAAAGCCAGGACGATGATCCAGCCGATATGCACGCCGCCCACCTTGGGCAGACGGGCCTTTTGGTCGAACATGGCAATGATGGGGAAGCCGGTGCCGCTGGGGTCTTTCCAAGGGCCGTTCTGCAAGTAGGACTCAATACCAATGGCGATGTAGTTGAGCATCAGGGTGAAGAGCGTCTCGTTGGTTCCCCACTTGGCCTTGCAGAAGGCCGGGATCAGGCCCCAGATGCCGCCTGCGACGATGCTGGCCACGGCCATCACGATCAGCAGGGCGGGCTTGGGGAGCTTATCGTACCAGTAGAGGGCGAAGTAGGTGGCCGCGATGCCGCCCACCATGATCTGGCCCTCGGCGCCGATGTTCCAGAACTTCATCTTGAATGCCGGCGCGATAGCCAGGGCCGCGCCTAAGAGCGGAATGGCGACCCGGACCGTGACCTTCGCCGTGGAGGGTCCGCCCAGGGACCCGGTGATGATGTCGTGATACACGGCGATGGGGTTGTGCCCCAGCACCGCGATGAACAGGGAGCCGACCACCAATGCCAGCACGATGGCCCCCAGACGGATGGCCCATTTCTTGGCCCCACTCAGGTCGTCCCGCTTGGCCAGACGGACCAGCGGCTCCCGTTGGATATTCTGTTTCTCAGTCATGGCCGCTCCCCTCTCCCTTGTGGGTGGTCATCATAAAGCCGACCTCTTCCTTTGTCACGGTGCGGCCGTCGGCGATGCCGCTGACCTTGCCGCCGCAGAGAACCAGGATACGGTCACACAGCTCCAGCAGCACGTCCAGGTCCTCGCCCACGTAGATGACGGCGACGCCCTTCTCCTTCTGCTCGTTGAGCAGGCGGTAGATGGTGTAGGAGGAATGGATGTCCAGGCCGCGCACGGGATAGGCCGCCATGAGGACAGCCGGGCCGGAGGCAATCTCCCGGCCCACCAGGACCTTCTGGACGTTGCCGCCGGAGAGCTTGCGCACGGGGGTGTTGATGCTGGGGGTCACGACCTCCAGCTTCTCCTTGATCTCCTGGGCCAGGGTGCGGGGGGGCTTGGCGTCGGTGAAGAAGCCGCTGCCCTTGTCGTAGCTTTTCAGCATCATGTTCCCCGTCATGCCCATGGAACCGACGAGGCCCATGCCCAGCCGGTCCTCCGGCACGAAGGCCAGGGAGATGCCCAGGTTGCGGATGGCCAGGGGGGACTTGCCCACCAGGTTCTCGGCCTGCTCGTCGTGGCGGTTGTGATAAATAATTTCGCCGTGGGAGACGGGATACAGGCCCGCGATGGCCTCGCACAGCTCCCGCTGGCCGCTGCCTGCGATTCCGGCGATGCCGAGAATCTCCCCGCTCTTGGCGGCGAAGCTCACGTTGTCCAGGACTTTGATGCCCTGGCCGTCAAGACAGGTCAAATTCTTGACCTCCAAGCGGTCGTGGGGGTCCTTGGGTTCAGGCCGGTCGATGTTCAGGGTGACAGCGTGGCCCACCATCATGTCCGTGAGCTGCTGGGGGCTTGTCTCGCTGGTGTTCACCGTGGCGATGAACTGGCCCTTGCGCAGGACGGAGACGCGGTCGGAGATGGCCATGACCTCGTTGAGCTTGTGGGTGATGATGACGATGGACTTCCCGTCGGCCCGCATGTTCCGCAGCACGGAGAAGAGCTTCTCCGTCTCCTGGGGGGTCAGGACGGCGGTCGGTTCGTCCAGGATCAAAATATCCGCGCCCCGGTAGAGGACCTTGATGATCTCCACCGTCTGCTTTTCGGAAACGGCCATGTCGTAGATTTTCTTGTCCGGGTCCAGATCGAAGCCGTACTTGCTGCTGATGTCCCGAATCTGCCGGGAGATGGCTTTCCGGTCGAACTTGCCCTGTTCCTTCAGACCCAGCACGATGTTCTCCGCGGCGGAGAACACCTCGACCAGCTTAAAATGCTGGTGGATCATGCCGATATGCAGGGCGAAGGAGTCCTTCGGGGAGCGGATGGAGACTTCCTTGCCGTCCACGAGGATTTGTCCGCTGTCGGGGAAATAGATGCCCGCCAGCATGTTCATGAGTGTGGTCTTGCCGCTGCCGTTTTCGCCCAGCAGGGAGAGAATTTCTCCCTTGCGGATGTCCAGGCTCACGTGGTCGTTGGCCACGACCTTGCCAAAGGTCTTGGTCACGTCCCGCAGCTCTACGGCGTTGACCGGTCGGTTCGTTGGTTGCAACGCTTGCACCTCAGCTTTCTCTGTTCTCTCTTGATTTGCCGGTTACAGGTCAGCCGCCAGCATTCTGGCGGCTCGCCTCTGACAGACAAACGAAAAAAGTCACCCGGGAATCAAAGCACACCCTCGCCGGGGGGCAAGGGTGCGCTTTGTTGGTTCCGGAAAAAATCAGGACAGAACGGTGATGCCGTCCACGATGTAGGTGAAGGTGGGAGAGGAGCCCTTCTCGTTCTCGGTGTAGTACTCACCCTCAGCCAGGTTCAGCTCGTTGCCGTCTGCGTCGGTGCCGTGCAGGGGGCCGGCGAAGACCTGAACGGAGCCGTCAGCCAAGCCAGCGGCGGCCTTCTCGATGGCTTCCTTGGTGCCGTCGGCGATGATGGCATCGTTGAAGGGGGACAGGTAGCAGGCGCCCTCGGCGTAGCTGCCGCACCAATCCTGGGCAATGGCCTCGCCGTCGATCAGGCACTTCAGAGCGTACTCATAGTAAGCGCCCCAGTTGACACGGGCGGAGACCAGAGCGGCGTCGGGCGCCACGGAGATCATGTCGTCGTTGTAGCCCACGGCGAAGACACTGTTGCTCTGAGCGGTGGTGGCGGGGGCGGAGGTGTCGGAGTGCTGGGAGATGACGTCACAGCCCTGGTCGATCAGAGCCTGGGCGTTGGTGGCTTCCTTGGTGGCGTCGGACCACTCGTTGGTGTAGTTGACCAGCATGGTCACGTCGGGGTTGACGCTCTTGGCGCCCAGATAGAAGGCGGTGTAGCCGGAGATGACCTCGGCGAAGGGCTTGGCAGCCACATAGCCCAGCTTGTTGGTCTCGGTCTTCAGACCAGCAGCGATGCCGGCCAGATAGCGGGCCTCGAAGATCTTAGCGAAGTAGTTGTGGGTGTTGTCCAGGGAGTCAGTGGCGCCCTGGTAGCCGGTGGCGTGGCAGAACTGCACGTCGGGGTGGTCGGGAGCGGCCTCCTCCATGTACTGCTCGTGGCCGAAGGAGTCGGCGAAGATGGCGTTGCAGCCAGCGTCCAGCAGCTCGTTGATGGCGTCAGCGCAGGTGGAGTCCTCGGAGATGTTGGCCTTGACAACGACCTGGGAATCATAGTCCATGCCGTTCTTCTCGCAGGCATCTCTCATGCCGTCGATGTGGTTTTTGTTGTAGGCGTCGGCAGCCTCACCGACCAGGATCAGGCCCACCTTCAGGTCGCTGGCCGCGATGCCGGTGGTGGCGGCGGTGTCGCTGCTGCTGTCGGCGGTGGTGTCAGCATCGGTGCTGGTGTCGCCGCCGCCGCAGGCGGTCAGGCCCAGGGCCAGAGCACCGGCCATGAGCAGAGCAAGAATACGCTTTTTCATTTGTGTTCCTCCTAAATGACATACTTTTTCAAAACGGCGGAATTGGGTAAAATTCAGCCGGAATGAATGGAACGAAAGACCGGCCTGCACGACCGGCCCGGAGCAGAGTCTTTTGGACCCGGCTCAGTCGCAGAAAACGACCCCGGTCTCCTCGCTCATGCTGGCGATGCGGGCCAGAGACTCGACCCGGATGCCCTGGCCGCGGATGCGCTCGCCGCCGGGCTGGAAGGCTTTCTCGATGACGATGCCCGCGCCGACGACCTCGGCCCCGGCCTGGTGGACAATGTCGATGAGCGCGTTCAGGGCGCTGCCGTTGGCCAGGAAATCGTCGATGAGCAGCACCCGCTCACCGGGGTGCAGGAACTCCTTGGACACGAAGATATTATAGGGACGCTTGCTCTGGGTGAAGGACTCGACCTGGCTGATGTACACGTCCCCGGCGATGTTCTTGGTCTTGTTCTTCTTGGCAAAGACCACGGGGGGGTTCCCAAAGGCAGGGGCGGCCAGGCAAGCAATGCCAATGCCCGAAGCCTCGATGGTCAGGATGCGGTCCACGGGACATCCCTCGAACCGCTGCCGGAACGCCTGCCCGATGGCCTGGAGAAACGGCACGTCCATCTGGTGGTTCAGGAAGCTATCGACCTTCAATACCTCGTTGCTGCCCCGTACTTTTCCGTCCCGCAGGATCCGCTGCTTTAACTCTTCCACAAAAGAACGCCCCTTCCGCTGCAATTTTTGAATGGATTTATCCAGAATTCGTCTTACTTCGGCTCTATAATACATCTATTCTACTGTATCCCACTC
>CAVCXN010000226.1:0-5810 GCA_963606215.1 uncultured Mycoplasmatota bacterium
AAGAACACATGAAGTTTGATATTGCCATCATCGGCGGCGGCCCCGGCGGGTACACCGCCGCAGAGAAAGCTGCCAAGGCAGGCTTGCAGGTCGTTCTGTTCGAGAAGGAAGACCTGGGCGGCACCTGCCTGAACCGGGGCTGTATGCCCACCAAGGCCCTGCTGCACAGTGCGGAGACGTATTCCATCCTGGGCAAGGCCGAGGAGCTGGGCGTGCGGACCTATGAGACGGGCTATGATTTCGCTGCGATGCACGCCCGGAAGGACCAGGTCGTGGAGACCCTGCGCCAGGGCGTGGAGAAGCTCATGAAGAGCAACAAGATCACCGTGGTTCGGGGGCAGGGCTGTATTGAGGCCCCCGGCGTTGTGACCTGCGACGGGGAGACCTATGAGGTCAATGACATCATCATTGCGACGGGGTCTAAAGTTTTCTATCCTCCCATTCCCGGTATTGACCTGCCCGGTGTGTACAACAGCAAGGACATCCTGGAAGGCGGCGGGCATGACTTTGATTCCCTCGTCATCATCGGCGGCGGTGTGGTTGGCGTGGAGTGCGCGGCCCTGTATCACTGCTTGGACTGCGACGTGACCGTGCTGGAAGCAGCGGATCACATCCTGCCCTTTATGGATAAAGAAATTGCCCAGAGACTGACCATGATCCTAAAGAAGCAGGGCCTGAGCATTGAGGCCAAGGCCACGGTCCAGAAGATCGAGGGTGAGCCGGGGAGCATGACTGTGACCTACGTGGATAAGAAGGGCGCGGAGCATACCGTGACTGCTCAGGGCGTTTTGGCCGCCGCGGGGCGGCGGGCCAACGTGGACGGGCTGTTTGGTGAGAACTTCTCCGTGGAGATGGAGCGCGGGGCCATTGTCGGCGATGGTGACGGGCGGACTAGTGTGCCCCATGTCTATGTCATCGGCGACGCCAAGGCGAAGAACATCCAGCTGGCGCACGTGGCCAGCGCCCAGGGAGAGAACGCAGTGGCTGTGATTACCGGGAAGAAGCCGCCGCTGGATATGTCTGTGGTACCCAGCTGTGTGTATACGACCCCGGAGATCGCCTCTGTGGGCCTGACGGAAGAGGACGCCAAGGCCAACGGCATCGCCGTGAAGTCCGGCAAGTATCTGACTGGTGCCAACGGCAAGTGTCTCATCGAGGGCACGGAGAGCGGTTACGTCAAGCTCGTGACGGACAAGGAGAACGGGCGCATCTTGGGCGCGCAGCTGGTCTGTCCCCGCGCCACCGACATGGTGGGCGAGCTGACGCTGGCCATCCAGAAGGGACTGACGGCGGCGGAGCTGTCTGAGGTCATCCATCCTCATCCCACCTTCAGCGAGATGCTCTTTGGGGCCGCTGAGGGCCTGCGTCCCGAATAAATCCGGTGGAACAGACGGAGTTTGCCCCCGGCGTGTGGCATCTGGAAGAGGATTACCGGGTCTACTGCACCCTGGTGCAGGGGAAAGACCTGGCCATTCTCTGGGATACCGGGCAGGGGAAGCAGGACCTGGCGGCGTATCTGGCCGAGCGGGTCAAGACCCCGTATCTGGTGTGCAACAGCCATGGGCACGCGGACCATATCGGAGGCAACTTCCGGTTTCCCAGTGTTTACGCGCATCCGGCGGATTGGCCGCTGCTGGAGGCCCATGCCCGCATGACGGGACGGGACTGGCAGACGGAGCCGTTGGAGGCGGGGATGTCGCTTGATTTAGGGGGACGACTGGTCAAAGTTATCTCCCTGGCGGGGCATACCCGTGGGTCTGTTGGGTTGCTGTTGGAGGACGATGGGTTGCTGCTGGCGGGGGATGGGTTGAATCCCACCCTGCTGATGCTGGGGCCGGAGGCGGCTTCCTTTGCCCAGCTGAGAACGACGCTGGAAGAGGTGGAACAGCTGCCCTTCGAGCGCTATCTTGCCAGCCATGCGCCCCGGTCACTGCCGAAGCGCCAGGTGGGGCTTCATCTGCGGCATTTGGACCATCTGCGGTGGGAGGACCCCTCGCATCCTGGGCCATATGGCCCGCGGGTGGGGCGGAGCCTGTACAAAGAGAAGGGCGGGCGTTCGGTCATTTTGTTTGACCGGGCCTTGCTCGAGCGGGAATAAACAACAAAAGACTGCCCCCGGCTGTGGAAGTTCACAGTCGGGGGCAGTCTTCTTTTGGGGAAATCAGTTGTTGGAACTGAGGAAATCTTCAAAGGCGGTTTTGACGGAGCCGGAATCATCGCAGATGATGAGGACGGCGTATTGGTCCTTGGTGAAGATCTCGGCCTTTTCCACGCGGCTGGCCTGGTCGGGGCCGTACTGCTGGAAGAGTTTGAGACGGTCGTCCACATGGGCGCGGAGGGTGCTGGCGGCTTCGCTGACATCGGCGGCGTCTTTTACGGCGATGACGGCGATCTCGTCGGCGGTCCCGCTGGAAGAGTAGGAGAGCAGGTAGCTGTCCACTTTTTCGTAGTCCAGTGTGGAGAAATAGGAAAAATTATTCTTGGCTTCGCTGGCCTCCCCAGTGCTGCTGGTGATGGAGGTGATGTCATTGGCCAAGGTGGGATCAGCAGCCAGCATAGCCTTTTGCAGCTGGTCCATGTTCACGGTGGTGGAGGCGCTGCTCCCGCCGCCGCTGCAAGCCGTCAGGGAGACGGCCAGCAGGCAGACGACCAGGAGAGAAAGCAATCGTTTTTTCATGGGTTAGCCCTCCGGAGAGGCGGTCGTGACCCCTTCGTTGTGGTTTTCCAATTCGTTCTGAATGCTCTCCCAATTCACGTCTTCGCCGAAGACGCTGTTGACTGCATCCTCGACCTTGCTCTGCTCTTCATCGGAGAGTTCGACGCCGGATTGCTCTTCGCTGTCGTAACCCTGGAGGAAGTAAGCAAGGACATATTCATTGCCGGTGACGTGGATCCAGGTCCAGCTGCTCCACATCATCTGGTAGTCGGGATTTTCATTCATGGAGGACTGAACGCCGCTGAGCATGGCCTCTACGATCTGGGCGTGTTCCTCGTCGATGGTCTCAAAGTCCAGGAAGAGGCAGCCCTCCTTGTCCTCCAATGCCTGGCGGATCATCTTGGGGATGCTGTAGATATCGTCCACGGGCTGCTTGTTCTGATAACCGTAGTTATACTTCAGAGAAGTGGCAGCGGGGAAGAAGTCCTTGTCCCAGTCGTGGTTCTGGCTGGCCAGCTCATCGTTCATGTTGAAGTTGGCGTAGCTGGCACCATTTTGGTCGGAGTAGATATCCACGTGGTACCAGTCGCCGTCCAACTGCACCAGGTCCCAGGAATGATATTTCTCCGTATTATGGACGACCATGCAGGGAATGTCCATCATCTGCATGAAGAGGCGGAAGGTGGTGGCGTAGCCCACGCAGACGGCGTTATGATACTTCAGGACGCCGTAGGGGTTGTCACAGTCGGCGGAGGTCTGGGGGATGACCTGGAGGACGCCGGTGTCGTAGTTGAGCTTGGTGGTCATCCAGTCGTAGATGGCCTTTTCCTTGTCGTAGGCGGTGGTCATGTCGTCGGTGATGACCTCTTCCAGGACGGCCTTGGCCATGTCCAGCGTTTCTTTGTCCTTGTCACTCAGACCGCTGGTGCTGCCGGATTTGTAGGCGTCGGAGATCTGGGTGGTAGAGAGGATCTCGTATTCGTTCATGATTTTGACGTTATCCTCAGTGGTTTCCTCGGAGGCGGTGGCCTCGGCTTTCAGGTCGTAGATGCCTTTGGCACTGTAGAGGCTGGCGCATAGGCTGCACAGGATGGCCACGACCAGCACCACGGCCAGGACGGTCGTAGTGCGCTTCTTTTCTTCTGTCATTGGAAAGACCTCGCTTTCTCAGGTAGGGGTGGGAAGGTATGCCACCAAGATAGCGGGGGTAAAGGGCTTTGTCAATAGCTTGCAGACAGATTTAATAAAAACATAAGAAAGGTTACGGGAGATTACAAAAAATATCAAACCATTCTTCTGGGTTGACGCAAAAAAACAGAGGATACGCCACTGCGTACCCTCTGCGAAATTTCTTAATTCAATTGTCTCTATATTCAATTAGCAGGAAGAATTTGAAACCGCATAAGATTGACCGCTGCGTTTTTGATAGATCCTAAGTTGGATGTGAGAGCCTTTTTAGGAACCGCCGCCGAATCAGCCACTGCTGCAAAGTACAAGGAACGGGACTGAGGGAATCAGTGCGTTACGCCTTGTCGAAAGTATGGGCGGCCCCCATGCTCTGCTCGTGTTCGATTTGACCCATGGGACTCACCTGACCTTTCTCTTTCCGATGGGGTTTTGTTTGAGAGTGTGGAATTATTTCCCTGACTCTGGCTATATCATACAAAATATTTCTCCTTTTGTCAAGAGGAAATAGGGAAAATTTCTAAGATTTCTGACGAAAACCCCAAGCCATGCAAATAGCTTGGGGCGGGGAGTCACTGGGGACGGTCCAAAGAGGTGAGGTCGTAGGGGGTGGTCTGATAGACGTAATAGTTCAGCCAGTTGGTATAGATGAGCTGACCGGCGGAGCGCCAGCGAACGACGGGGGTCTGGTTCGGGTCGTCGTTGGGGAAGTAGTGGCAGGGGGGCTGGATATCCAGGCCGCGCTTGACATCCCTCCAGTATTCACCGGCCAGGGTGTCCCGATCATATTCCAGGTGGCCGAGGAAGAAGAACTGACGGCTGTCCTCCGTCTTCACGGCGAAGACGCCGACCTCTTCCGACACAGCCAGGACCTCCAGGCCGGAGACTTTGCGGATGTCCGCCTCCAGCACCTCCGTGTGGCGGGAGTGGGGGGCGTAGAAGCGGTCGTCGAAGCCCCGGAAGAGGGGGGAAGAGGGCTTCAGTACCTTATGATCGAAGACACCGAAGACCTTTTGGGGCAGCTCATACTTGGGGATGCCGTAGTGATAGTAGAGTCCGGCCTGCGCGCCCCAGCAGATGTGGAGGGTGGAGTGGACGTGGGTTTTGGACCAGTCCATGATCTGGCACAGCTCGCTCCAATAGTCCACCTCTTCGAAGTCCATGATCTCCACGGGGGCGCCGGTGATGACGAGACCATCGTAATACTTGTTCTTGATCTGGTCGAAGGACGTGTAGAAGGACTCCAAGTGGCTGCGGTCTACGTTTTGGGCGCTGTGGCTAATGGTTTGCAGCAGCTCCACCTGGATTTGCAGGGGGGTATTGGAGAACTTCCGGAGCAACTGGGTCTCGGTGGCGATCTTGGTGGGCATCAGGTTTAAGATGAGCAGTTTCAGCGGACGGATGTCCTGGTGCATGGCCCGGTATTCGGTCATGACAAAAATATTCTCGCCCTCCAGCGTCTCCCGGGCGGGCAGAGAATTTGGAATTTTAATGGGCATGGGGAACCTCCCGACTTAGCTTGGCGGCACAGTGGGTGTGCGCGCACGGTGATACACCTATTAAATCATACTTTTACGGGAATGGCAACCTTGGATTTCAGTTGGTAGTAATTTGGGGCGCTGATGGAAGAGAAACGGCTTGCCTTTGGGTGGGTAGTACGATACAATACAAATAGAAAACACCAGAAAGGAGCAGAGAGACATGACACTACTTCTTTTGGCGGGGATCATCGTGCTGGCAGTGACCCAGCAGACGACGCTCCTATACTATGTAAAACTGGGCATGGACGAGACGACCAAGGCCAGGCTGCTGGACGGCCTATTGTTGGGACTGATTTTGATCTTGGCCTTTCGATTTGAGACGCAGGGAATGCGGGGCGCTGTTCTGATCGGCTACCTGGTCGTTCGGTGTGTTGCAGAGGGATTTCGAAAGAAAATCAGAAAAAACTGAAAAAAGATGAAAAAAGTGC
>CAVCXN010000227.1:0-720 GCA_963606215.1 uncultured Mycoplasmatota bacterium
GTCTCCACCAAGACCAACGACGTGGCTGGCGACGGCACCACCACCGCCACCCTGCTGGCCCAGGCCATCATTCACGAGGGCCTGAAGAACCTGGTCGCTGGTGCAAACCCCGTTGTGATGAACAAGGGCATGGCCAAGGCCACCAAGGTCGCCGTGGAAACCATCAAGAAAAACTCTCAGCCCGTCAACGGCAGCGAGGACATCGCCCGCGTTGGTACCGTTTCTTCCGGCGACGAGAAGATTGGAACTTTGATCGCTGAGGCTATGGAAAAGGTCGGCGCTGACGGTGTCATTACCGTGGAAGAGTCCAAGACCGCTGAGACTTACAGCGAGGTCGTGGAAGGTATGCAGATCGACCGCGGCTTCCTGTCCCCCTACATGGTCACCGACACCGAGAAGATGGAAGCTATTCTGGACGATCCTCTGATCCTGCTGACCGACAAGAAGATCAGCAGCATCCAGGAGATCATCCCTCTGCTGGAGCAGGTCATCCAGTCTGGCAAGAAGTTGCTTATCATGGCCGAGGACGTGGAGGGCGAAGCCCTGTCCACCCTGCTGGTCAACAAGCTGCGTGGCACCCTAAACGTCCTGTGCGTCAAGGCTCCCGGCTTTGGCGACCGCCGCAAGGAGATGCTGCAGGATATCGCCATCCTGACCGGCGCTACCGTGATCTCCAGCGACTACGGCCTGGAGCTGCATGACGTTACTCTGGCTCAGCTG
>CAVCXN010000227.1:730-2883 GCA_963606215.1 uncultured Mycoplasmatota bacterium
GCTGGGTACGGCCCGCCAGGTGAAGGCTGGCAAGGAGACCACCATCATCGTCGATGGCGGCGGTGCTTCTGAAGCCATCAAGGAGCGCGCTTCCATGATCCGTAACGAGTATGACCGTTCTACCTCCGAGTATGACCGTGAGAAGCTGCAGGAGCGTCTGGCTCGTCTGGCTGGTGGCGTGGCTGTGATCCGTGTGGGTGCTGCTACCGAGACCGAGATGAAGGAGAAGAAGCTCCGCATCGAGGACGCTCTGAATGCCACCCGCGCTGCTGTGGAAGAGGGCATCGTCGCTGGCGGCGGTACCGCTTACGTCAACGCTATCCCCGAGATCGAGAAGCTCATCGACGAGGTCGAGGGCGACGAGAAGACCGGCGTGCAGATCATTACCCGCGCTCTGACCGCTCCTCTGCGCCAGATCGCAACCAACGCTGGCCTGGATGCCTCCGTTATCCTGGAGAAGGTCAAGACCAGCGGTCAGGTCGGCTATGGCTTCGACGCTTATAAGGAGAATTACTGCGACATGATCGGCAACGGCATCGTGGACCCCACCAAGGTCACTCGTTCCGCGCTGGAGAACGCAGCTTCCATCTCCGCTATGCTGCTGACCACCGAGGCTCTGGTGGGCGACCGTTTGGCTCCTCCCTCCGCCACCGGCGCTGGGATGCCTGCCGGTGACATGAGCGGCGCCATGTACTAAGAATCAACGCGGCGGCGAAATCGTTCGTTCGTTCGCTGGCAAAGACGCACCGAGGGATCGGTGCGTCTTTGCTATTGTGCAAGGCTAAGAAATGATTTGAAAAGTCCGCCTGCCGATGGTATAATAAGGTGGAACGCTGGCGAGCAAACTTCGTTCGTCCGCGGATGAGCAAGGAGGAAGGTCTGTGAAACCTCGTATTTTGATTTCTCGTTCCCCTGAAACCAAGGGCTTTTGTGAAGCCGCTGTCGAAAAAGCAGGTGGTGAGCCGATCTCTCTGCACTGCCCGGACCCGGAGATGGACTTTGATGCTCTAATTCTGGCCGGCGGGGGAGATATGGATCCCTCCGAATTTTCTGAGCGAGATATTGGTTCCTATGATATCGACATTCCCCGAGATAAGGCAGAGCTGGCGCTGATCCGCCGCTGTGTGGCCGAAAATAAACCGATCCTGGGCATCTGCCGGGGACATCAGGTCGTGAATATTGCCTTTGGCGGTAATATCTATCAGGACCTCAATCCCCAGCTGATCGAAGTCCATGCTCAGACGAAGGATGGACAGAACCGGTTTCATTCCATCCGAGTCCGTGGGATGACCATGCTGGGCGATCTGTACGGCGAGGAGATGCTCGTCAACAGCTCCCATCACCAGGCAAACCGTAAGCTGGGCCAGGGATTTTATGCCGTGGCTTGGGATTCTGTTGGTGTCATTGAGGCCATGCAGCACGGTACATTGCCCATCTGGACGGTCCAGTTCCACCCGGAACAGATGACCGGAGAACACGGCGAACCGGACGGCCAGAAGATTTTTGATTTCTTCCTGGAACAGTGCCGGAAACACTTAGGCTGAGATGGCGGGCAAGAAACGAATTTCTTCTCTCCGAGAGGTCAATTTGGAAGCCGGGATGCCATATGTGGACCAGGCCATCCGACGATTGACCCTTGAGATTCAGCAGAGCCGCAGGATGGGCTGCGCTGTTCTGAAAATCATTCATGGCTACGGTTCCAGCGGGAAGGGCGGAAAAATCCGCACAGAGAGCCGTCGCTATCTCACCCGTCTGAAAGGGCAGGGGGAGATCACGGATTTCCTGCCCGGGGAGAAGTTTTCTATTTTTGAAGACGCGACCCGGCGGGCCTTCGTCCGGTGCGATGCGCTGCGGCGAGATGCCGACCTGGACCGCTATAATAACGGCGTCACGTTTATTGTCCTGTGACGATTCCCAAGAAAAGAGGTATCCCCATGGATTACCAACGGATCATTGCCAACACCAACCGAGATAACTCGTTCATGCGTCATAACGGCATTTTGCTGACCCAGATGGAAAAAGACAGGGCTGTGGTTGAAGCAGACCTGACAGAGGCCAACCAAAATCTTTACGGCGCGGTCCACGGCGGGATGTTTTTGACCATGGCGGACTGTGCTTCCGGGGGCGCGGCCCGGAGCAATGGAATGCGGTAT
>CAVCXN010000228.1:0-4653 GCA_963606215.1 uncultured Mycoplasmatota bacterium
TCTACAAGCAGGGCGAGTTCACCGACCTCTGCGCCGGTCCCCACCTGGACTCCACCGGCCGCATCAAGGGCAACGCCATCAAGCTCACCGCCTGCAACGCCGCCTACTGGCGGGGCGACTCCAACCGCCAGACCCTCCAGCGCATCTACGGCGTGGCCTTCCCCAAGAAGGACCAGTTGGACGAGTATCTGAAGGCCCAGGAAGAGGCCAAGAAGCGCGACCACAACAAGCTGGGCCGGGAGCTGGAATACTTCACCACCGTGGATGTCATCGGCCAGGGCCTGCCCATCCTGCTGCCCAAGGGTGCCCGCGTCATCCAGACCTTACAGCGCTGGGTGGAGGATACCGAGCAGCAGCGGGGCTATCTGCTGACCAAGACCCCCCTCATGGCCAAGCGGGAGCTGTATAAAATTTCCGGCCACTGGGACCACTATCTGGACGGCATGTTCGTCCTGGGCGACCCCCAGGATGAGACGAAGGAATGCTTCGCCCTGCGCCCCATGACCTGCCCCTTCCAGTATCAGGTCTTCCTGAACCGCGGCCGGTCCTACCGTGACCTGCCCATGCGTCTGGGCGAGACGTCCACCCTGTTCCGCAACGAGGACTCCGGCGAGATGCACGGCCTCATCCGCGTGCGTCAGTTCACCATCTCCGAGGGCCACCTGGTCCTGCGCCCTGAGCAGCTGGAAGAGGAGTTCAAGGGCTGCCTGGACCTGGCCAAGTATTGCCTGGATACCGTGGGCCTGCTGGACAAGTGCACCTTCCGCTTCTCCCAGTGGGACCCCGCCAACCCCAACAACAAGTACGAGGGCACCCCGGAGCAGTGGGATGAGGCCCAGCGCATCATGGGCCAGATCCTGGACGACCTGGACGTGAACTACACCATCGGCATCGACGAGGCCGCCTTCTACGGACCCAAGCTGGACATCCAGTACCGCAACGTCTACGGCAAGGAGGATACCCTCGTCACCATCCAGATCGACATGCTCCTGGCCAAGCAGTTCGGCATGGAGTACGTGGACGTGGACGGCCAGAAGAAGACCCCCTATATCATCCACCGCACCAGCCTGGGCTGCTACGAGCGTACCCTGGCCTACCTGATCGAGGAGTACGCCGGTGCCCTGCCCTGCTGGATGGCCCCCGAGCAGGTCCGCTTCCTGCCCGTCACCGACCGCGCCGCCGACCGCTGCGCCGAGCTGGTGGCCGCTCTGAACGCCAAGGGCTACCGCGCCGAGGCCGACTACCGCAACGAGAAGATCGGCAAGAAGATCCGTGAGGCTCAGATCGAGAAGGTCCCCTACATGGTCGTCGTGGGCGACCGCGACCTGGAAAACGGCACCGTCTCTCCCCGCCACCGCGCGGCGGGCGACCTGGGCGCCATGTCCTTCGAGGACTTCGAGGCCCTGCTCAAGAAGGTCGTGGACGAGAAGCTCAAGGACAAGGACCTGTAATCCAGAACCCCAGAACGCAGTAAGTTTGATGCGCATAAAGGAGGCGGACGACGATGTTCCTCACCACAACCCCGGAAGGGAAAATCTACAAAGAGCTGGCAGCGGACCACTTCGCAGACCCCACAGGGCTGGGCAAATACGCCCTCTTCCTGCGACCCAGCCAGGGGGACATCATCCCCGCCCCCCAGATGGAGCCGAGCCTGCTCCTCTCCGGCCGCTACCGGCCTGTGACCTTAGAGGGACGGAACCTCTTCGTGAACCGCAGCTTCTACGCCTTCTATAAGCACCTGGATGAGCAGGGCATCGAGGCCACCCACAAGGGCATGGTCGTCATCGCCATGAACAAGCTTCGCCAGGTCATGCAGGAGGTCCCGGAAGTCCTGGACAACGCCAGACTCACGGCAGATGGACAGCAGCTCTACCTCATCAAAAATAAGCTGACGAATCTTTTATAAGCAATCAGCCATAACGTGAAAAACCGGCAGTGGATCAAGTCACGATCCACTGCCGGTTTTGTTTCTTAGCAAGAGAAATTTTTAGCCACGCTCCCGCATGACGCTCATGTAGGCGGGGCGAATGATCTTGTTCATGCAGACCAGCTCCTCGATGCGGTGGGCGCTCCAGCCGACGATGCGGGCGATGGCGAAAAGGGGCGTGTACAGCTCCATGGGGATGCCCAGCAGGTCGTAGAGGAAGCCGCTGTACAGGTCGATGTTGGCGCTGACGCCCTTGTAGATGGGACGGTTTTTGGAGATGAGCTTAGGGGCCTCGACCTCGATGTTGCGATACAGAGCCAGGTCGTCCTGACGGCCCTTTTCGATGGCCAGCTCGTTGACGAAGGAGCGGAGAATCTGCTCTCTGGGGTCAGAGATGGAGTAGACCGCGTGGCCCATGCCGTAAATCAGGCCGCTGTGGTCGAACGTCTCTTTCGCCAGAATTTTCTTGAGGTAGGCGCCGGTTTCATCGGGGTCCGTCCAGTCGTGCAGATGGCCCTTGATATCCTGGATCATCTCAATGACCTTGATGTTCGCGCCGCCGTGCCGGGGGCCTTTCAGGGAGGAGAGGGCCGCAGCCACGGTGGAATAGGTGTCAGACCCGGAGGACGTGACCACGCGGGTGGTAAAGGTGGAGTTGTTGCCGCCGCCGTGCTCCATGTGGAGGATGAGGGCGATGTCCAGGGCCTTGGCTTCCAGCTCCGTGTACTGCATGTCGTGCCGCAGCATCCGCAGAATATTTTCCGCGGTGGAGAGCTTCGGGTCCGGGCGGTGGATGTACATGCTGTCGTCGTTCTCATAGTGGTTGTAGGCGTGGTAGCCGTACACGGCCAGCATGGGGAACTCGGAGATGAGCCGCACGCACTGGCGGATGGAGTTAGCCAGGTCGCCGTTGACCTGGTCGTCGTAGCTGGCCAGGGTCAGGACGCTGCGGGTCATGGAGTTCATGATGTCTTTGGACGGGGCCTTCATGATGACGTCCCGGGTGAAGTTGGTGGGCAGGGTCCGGCAGCTGCTCAGAATGCCGACAAACTCCGCCTGCTGCTCCGGGGTGGGCAGGTCGCCGAACAATAACAGGTAGGCGATCTTCTCAAACCCAAACTCGTTGGGGCCGAGGCTGCCGATCAGGTTTTTGATGTCATAGCCCCGGTACCACAGGCGGCCTTCGCAAGGCTCCCGCTTGCCGTTGATATTTTTGAACGACTGGATCTTGGAGATGTTGGTCAGACCGGTGAGCACGCCCACGCCGTTGACATCCCGCAGGCCCCGGTTGACGCCGTACTCCTGAAAGAGAGAGTTGGGGATGAAGTCGTTCTGCACACATAGATCTTTTTGGGCGGCGGCGTATGCTTCGACGGTGCGGTGGATCATGGCGCGTCACCTCCTACTTTCTCGGCCTCCTGCTGTAAAATTTCTTCCAGCTGGGCGATCTCGCCGATGAGATGCAAAAAACGTTCCTCCCCGAAGGCGCTGACCACCCGCTGGTGGTAGGATTTCAGCGCCTGGCGGCGGGTCCGCACAGAGCTGACGGCCAGCTCGGTGAGCATGATGTACGTCCCCTCTTCTCCGTTGCCGTCGTGGGTCCAGGTAATCAGGCCCTTGTTTTGCAGGGAGCGGGCGATGGCCGTGACCTTAGGCAGTGGCAGGCTCAGTTCCCGCACCATATCCTTGAGATAGATTTTCTCGCTGCCAGTGTCCCGCATGTGCTTGGACAGCAGCCAGATAAGGGCGTATTCGTCGGACGCGTTCTTTTGGAACAGCCGCCGCATGGCAGGGCTATGGAAGAGCTTGTCCGTTTGTTCTGGGGTCAGGGTGCTCAGCACGCCTTCCTGGTTCAGTTCAGTCATGGTCGATTCACCTCGATATCAAATTCGTGACCAGCTTGCGCTGGATGCGTAAAAATTCCTGGGCATCCTCCGGGCCGAGCCGTTCCAGCATTTTGGCCGTGGACTGGATGACTTTTTTTCGAAACTGTTCAATGGCCTCCTCACCCTTGGGGGAGAGGGAGACGATGATCTGGCGGTTGTCCAGGGGGTCGGGCAAACGGGAGATGAAGCCTTTTTCCTCCATGCGGTTGAGCAGGGCAGCGATGCGGGCGGTGCTGACCACCATGTGGCGGCTCAGGTCCGTGGGATGGGCCTGGCCGTAGTGGGTAAGCAGATAGTTGAGCACAAAGTGCTCCCCCCGGCTGAGCTTGGCGAGAAGGTCATGAGCAGGCTGATGGAGCAGGGCTTCGTTGACTTGTACCAGCTCGCTGGCCAGTTGCTCATACTGTTCTGTCATCGTGTGTAACACCCCTACGTTCGCTAACGTTGTTAGGTATTATACCAGGGATTGGAAGGAAAGTCAACGTTGGGGTTTCGCGGTGGCTCGACAGGGGTCGTCCAGTATGATAAAATAAAGCCATTCAAGAAGAAAGGATCTCTTCGACCATGATACCCCAAAAACAAAATCATATCCTGACGAATCTCATCGAGCAAAAGCTGGAGGAAGCCGACCAAGCCGCCGAAGCCTCCCCCATCCGCTACACCGCGGACGAAGTTTTTCAACGGGTAAAGAAACGGATTTCAAAATAATAAGTTTTGAATAGCAAAACGCACACCAAGCAAATTCCGCTCAGTGTGCGTTTTCTCCTTCATAATCTTATTACAGTTGAAGATTCAGAAAATGGACTTTTT
Source organism: uncultured Mycoplasmatota bacterium (assembly GCA_963606215.1). Taxonomy (GTDB): domain Bacteria; phylum Bacillota; class Clostridia; order Oscillospirales; family Oscillospiraceae; genus Evtepia. The sequence goes on from CAVCXN010000228.1 coordinate 4,624, forward strand.
CTTCTTGGGGGAGACTAACATTTCAAACAC
>CAVCXN010000229.1:0-2109 GCA_963606215.1 uncultured Mycoplasmatota bacterium
ATCTTGGGCTGGTCGGTGGTGCCGACCGCCAGGGACTCCACATTAAAGCCCTTCCGGGAGAACAGGCGGGAGATCTGAGACAGAACGCCGGCCTCGTTGTCCACCAGAACGGACAGAGTACGCAGTTTCAATTCTTCCATGTCGCTTCCTCCTCTCAGTTGACCAGGAACTCGGTGATGTGGGTGCCGCCGTTGACCATGGGACGGACGAGCTCGCCCTCCTCAATGGTGCAGTCGATGACATAACCGAGGCCCTTTTCCTGCTCTTCCAACCCAGCCTGGATCGCTGCTTCCAGCTCTTCCTGGTTGGTCACGCGGCTGCCCTTGAGTCCGTTGGCCTCAGCCAGCTTCACAAAGTCGGGTCCGCGCTCGGTGGTGGTCATGTAGTAGCGCTTGTCATAGGTCAGCTCCTGCCACTGGCGCACCATACCCAGGCGGTGGTTGTTGAAGATAAAGGTGAGGATGGGGGTGCGGTAGAACTCCTCCGTAGACAGCTCATTGCAGTTCATGCGGAAGGAGCCGTCGCCGGTGACATGGATGACGGTCTTCTCGGGGTTGCCCATCTTGGCGCCGATGGCAGCGCCCAGGCCGAAGCCCATGGCGCCGAAGCCGCCGGAGGTGAGCAACTGGCCGGGATAGTCAAACTTAAAGTGCTGGATGGCCCACATCTGATGCTGGCCCACGTCGGTGGCGACGATGGAGTCCTGGGGACACATCCGGGCAATGGTGTTCAGGATCTGCTTGGGAGTCAGGTGGTTGGGGTTCTCGTCGTAGGCCGTCTCGGTGGGGAAGGAGAAGACATACTTCTTCCACTCACTGTGGTCATACTGCGGGATCTTGCGGTTGAGCAGCTCCAGGACCTGCTTGGCGTTGCCGATGATGTGGTGGTCGGTCTCCACGTTCTTGTTGATCTCGGCCCGGTCGATGTCGATCTGAACGATCTTGGCCTGGCGTGCAAAGGTCGCAGGCTTCAGGGCCACGCGGTCAGAGAAGCGGCAGCCGACGGCAATGAGCAGGTCGCAGCCGTCGCAGGCCATATTGGAAGCCTTGGAGCCGTGCATACCGATCATGCCGGTGGAGAGCGGATCGCGGCCGGGGATGCCGCCGGCACCCATCAGCGTGATGGCAACAGGGGCATCCAGCTTCCGGGCGAACTCGCGGAACTCCTGGTGGGAACGGCTGCGGACCACACCGCCGCCGCAGATAATCATGGGCTTCTTGGACTCAGCAATCATATTCACCAGCTTGTTGACGTCCTCCTGGTTCGGCTCGGGCATCTTCAGGCTGCTGGTCCGGGCGCGGCGGACAAGGTTTGCCAGGCGGCCGGAGCTGGTGTGCTTCTCCCGGGGCAGGTACTCATACTCTGCCTTCTCTGCGGTAACGTTCTTCACGATGTCGATCAGAACCGGACCAGGGCGGCCGCTGCGGGCAATGGCAAAGGCTTCCCGGACGATGTCGGCCAGGGAGTTCACGTCCCGCACCAGATAGGTGCACTTGGTGATGGGCATGGCAATGCCGGTGATGTCTACCTCCTGGAAGGCGTCGCGGCCGATCAGGTTCTGGGTCACGTTGCAGGTGATGAAGACCACGGGGGACGAGTCCATATAGGCCGTGCCGATGCCGGTGGTCAGATTGGTCGCGCCGGGGCCGGAGGTGGCCAGGCACACGCCCACCTTGCCGGTGGAGCGGGCGTAACCGTCTGCTGCGTGGGAAGCGCCCTGCTCGTGGGCGGTTAGGATGTGGGTGATCCGATCTCTGTACTTATACAGCTCATCGTAGACGTTCAGGATGGTGCCGCCGGGATAGCCGAATACGAGATCGACTCCCTGCTCCAAAAGGCATTCCATCAAGATCTTGGCACCAGTCATTTCCATGCTGTTTCCTCCTCTTTTTGGGGTGTTTCTTTTCTTCGGGACAACAAAAAAAGCTCCGGTGGTCTTTCACGTGCCAAACGTTAAAACCACAAGAGCCTGTAAGTTCTCCGCAAATCTTTGTTCGTTAAGGTGGCCCTCCAGCGGGTGGCGTTCTTTGTTGACCTTCGACGTGGATCGCGTTTTGCTTTACTGCACTTTTCTGGGCGTAACATTTAGCATTATTTCCGGTACTACTA
>CAVCXN010000230.1:0-2831 GCA_963606215.1 uncultured Mycoplasmatota bacterium
GACCATGATCCAGGCGGTCACGGCGGTAAAGAGCAGGGCTTGTAACTTGGTTTTTGGAATGTTGATGTTCTCCTCTGTAAAATAAATCGATAGATCGTTTGGCGAGATTCGCCCAACAAAAAAGACGTGCCGTGGCATGTAAGGCTTGCCAGGCACGTCTTTTATCGGCTCTATTTTACGAGGGCCCGGCCAAAAAGTCAAGAGAGAAACAGACGAAAACTCAGGCTCCGGCGTCCGCCGCAGTCAGGGCGTTGCTGGTGTTGAAGCTGTAGGTCCATCCGTCGGTGGTCAGGATCACGGTGCCGCTTTTGCCGGTCCCGTAGACCGTGGTCCCGGCGGCAAAGAGCCGCTGGAGCGTCTCCAGGGTGGGGTGATGGTAGCTGTTGCTCAGGCCATAGGAGATGACGGCGTATTCGGGCCTGACCACGGAGAGAAATTCTGCGGTGGTAGAAGTGGCTGAGCCGTGGTGCGCGACCTTCAGCACGTCGATGTCCCCGAAGAGGGGCAGGAGCTGCTTCTCCACATTCTCAGACATGTCGCCGGGGAAGAGGATCTGCACATTGCCGCAGGTGAGCTGGGCCACGATGCTGCAATCGTTGCTGCTGGCCCAGTCGTCGCCTGTTTCGATGATGGACAGGGCGGCCAGGGGGCTGAGGGCGATGATGCGGTCCTCATCGTAGGAGATGGTACAGCCTTCGGCCTTTACTGCGGCCCAGTAGTCTTTGTAGGTTTCCGTGTCAGCGGTGCGGCCGCTGTCGATGACTTCACCTACGTCAAAGGCTGCCAGCACGTCATTCAGGCCGCCGATGTGGTCGGCGTCGGGGTGGGTGGCGATGACGTAGTCCAGTTTTCCGTCAATGTACGGGGCGATGGCGGCCACCACGTCTTTTCCGGCGCCGTTGGTGCCGCCGTCGATCAAAACTTCGGTCTCGCCGCAGTCAATGAGCGTGGCATCTCCCTGGCCCACGTCTAAGAAATAGACCCGGACGAGACTGCTGCCGGTGGTTACGACCACGAGATGGTCTTCACTATTCCAGGTGACGGAAGCGCCGAAGGCTTCCAGCACCGGGCGGATGGGCAGGTAGACCCGGCCGTCCACCAGCTGGGCGGTGGTGTCGATGTCGGCGCGCTTGTCGTTGATGATGAGGTAGTCGCGGCCCACGGGGACCTCGACCTTGGTGCCGTCTTTTTCCGCCACGGCGGTGCGGGTGTCGTTGTCCCACTCTACGGAGCAGCCGAACGTCTCCATCGTCAGACGGAAGGGTACCTGTGTGCGTCCGGCGCTGTCTATGAAGGGACGGCCATAGCCGTCGTCATAGGTCACAGGGGTGCCGTTGATGGTTACGCCGATCGTCCCCTCTGCGGCTTGGGTGGGAAGGATCAGCAGGGACAGGAGCAGGGCAAACACGAGAAACACGGGCCACGCCCCTGCTTTCTTTTGAAACATGATAGGTACACCTCCCCAATTTAATTCTGGTTTCAGTGTACACGAGGCTGTGGAAAAAGTCAAGATGTATCCCCGGCCACCGGGGAGAAAGGGTGGCCGGGGGCGGGAAAATTGGGCACAGTGCCCGGAAAAATTGTGGAAAACTCTGCTTTGTGGTTCGCAGTTCTGGTGGGATTAGGCGTTGAGTGCCTGGTCCGCCTGGTCCAGCATCCGCTGGGCAAAGATGCCGTAGCCCCGGTCGGCGTGGTCGATGAGAACATGGGTCACGGCCCCCACCAGTTTCCCATCCTGGAGGATGGGGGAGCCGGACATGCCCTGGACGATGCCGCCGGTCTGGGCCAGCAGACGAGCGTCCGTGACCTTGAGCATCAGGTCCCGGCTGTCGCCGGTGTGCTCGTAGACCTTGACGATCTCCACGGTATACTCCTCCACCTGCGTCCCACTGACGTTGGAACGGATGGTGGCCGGGCCGGTGTGGACCTGCTGGGGCAGGGCCACGGGGACGGGCATTCCGCCCTGGACCGCGCTGTTTTTCAGATGCCCGAAGACGCCGCAGGTCGTGTTGGCGTACAGCGTCCCGAGGTCCTGGCCGGAGGAAAACGCCCCCCGCAGCTCCCCGGGCCGGCCATCCAATCCCTTGACGACTCCGGCGATGGAGGCCGGGGTGACGGCCCCGCTCTGGAGCTTCATGAGCACGGCGGTGTCCACGTCGCTGATGCCGTGTCCAAGGGTCCCGAAGCGGCCCGTTTCCGGCTCGTAGAAGGTCAGGGTGCCGATGCCCGCCATGGAATCCCGGATCCAGGCACCCAGCTTATAGGACCCGTCCGCACTGCATTGGACGGCGTGGGTGGTCATGTCACGGCTGGCGTCGTCCCGGAGGACGGTCAGCTCCATCTCCCCACCTTCCAGATCCTGAAGGACGGTCTGGACCTGCTCGATGGAGTTTACGGGGTCGTCATTGATATGGGTGATGACATCCCCTGCCTGCAAGCCGCAGGCCCGGGCCGGAGAAACGGAGCCCTCCTGCGTGGTGATGTCCGACAGGCCCACCACCAGCACGCCCTGGGCAAAGAGCTTGATGCCCACGGCCTGGCCCAGGGGCACGACGCAGCGGGTCTGCCCCGTCTGGCCGGGGGCGGCGGCCTGAGCCTGGGGCAGACCGGACGCCATCACACCCACCAGGGCAGCCAGCAGGAGCAGCCGACGAAAGCAGCGCCCCCGGATGCCCCACCGGTGGAATTGGTCGATGTCCCGCAAAGGAAACACCCCCTTTGAGAAAAAATTCAGTCTGCGCGTGGTTTGAAGTTTGACGCGCAGACTTACTATGACCGTTTTTGCGGGAAAAAGACGCGGCAAAGATACACAGTCTTACCTTGGAAAACCC
>CAVCXN010000231.1:0-2475 GCA_963606215.1 uncultured Mycoplasmatota bacterium
GGGGTCTTCGTTGCCGTCCTCGTCGCCGCCGGCGCACTCGCGGGTGGGCATACAGTAGTCGTACATGGGGATGAGCAGCTGGGAATCCCGCTCCAGGCGGACCATAGAAAACTGCCCCAGGGTGACGTACAGCCGGCGGCAGCCGCCGTCAAAGGCCAGGTCACAGTCGAAGCAGGCGCTGATGCAGGGGGGAATTTCCGTCAGCTCGTTCTCCGCGCAGCACCCGCAGGGGGGTGGAGAGGGAGGACAAGGCCCGCAGGGTCCGCCGGGCGGCGGGCAGGGGGGCGGGCAGACCAGATCGCAGGGGTCCAGCAGCTTCAGGTTCAGCACGATGGGGTCCACGGCCTCCACCACGGCCTCGGGCAGGTTGCTCCGGCCCAGCGCCTGGCAGTCCGGCCCATCGGGGTAGTAGCGGGAGGAGAAAATTTTCGCCCGGCCCTCGCTGCCGAAGAGCAGCACCCGCTTGTCGAACACGGCCAGGCCGCAGATCTCCGCCGGGCGGGAGCCGCCGACGAACGCCTCGGCGGTGATGCGGTAGTAGTAGCGGATGTCCACGCTGTAAAAGCCCCGGTTGTAGCTGGCGGGTTCTACGTCGATGTACGCCTGCAAGAGTTCAGCCCGGCCCCCGCGGACGCTGAGGGCGCGGTCGATGACGGTCTGGGACGCGCGGGTGGGGTAGACCCGCAGGTCCTCGATGCAGTCCTTATCCCGGCAGCTGTCGTAGATTTTCTTGGTGTGGATACAAACGGCTTCCCGGATGCCGCAGCTGTCCTGCACGGGTCCGGGTACGACCCTTTCGTTCATAGTGATTGACCTCCTTTTGGATCTCATCAGACCGGCGCAGCCGCAGACACGGGTCTCCGGCGCCTGGTACCCCATTCTATGCCGGGGGTGGGAAGGGGTTCCTTTGGGACAGGGGCGGACAGGATCAGACAAAACTTTTCTCTTGCCTTTTGGCTTGGGCTGTGCTATACTATAAAGCACGGAAAATGAATACGCAGGTATAGTTCATCGGTAGAACGCAAGCTTCCCAAGCTTGATAGGAGGGTTCGACTCCCTTTACCTGCTCCATATGACAAACAGGGGCTGTCTCATAAAGAGGCAGCCCCTTGGTCTATCTCAGGATAAAAGTCTATACGATGTCTTCCCGCATCACGATCAGGTCCAGGAACTGGGCGTTGCGGACGATGTAGGTCGCCACAGAACCAAGCTTTTGCAGCGGGCCGCGGCTGGACCGGGTCATGACCAGGGTATCGTAGGCATGATCGCGGGCGTACTGCACGATCTCCGGGCCGGGGTGTCCCCGCAGGAGGACGGTCTTGACCTTCCAGCCTTCGAATTCCTTGGCGAAGTCGGACAACTCCTGGTTGGCCTGGACAGCAGCCCGGTCCCGCTCAGCCTGGGCGTCGGTGTAGCGGGGCTCCGGCAGGACCATGAGAAGAGTCACCTCCGCGTCCTGGCCGTGGAAGATCTGCTTGGTGATGGCGATGGTGCGCTGGCTGCGGGCGCTGCCGTCGATGGGCAATACGATCTTTTTCATGGTGGTTCCTCCTCTGTCCCTAGGAATCTTTTCTAACTTGATGATACACCAGAGGACGGGGGTTGTCAACGGAGTAACAAAAAGGCCCTGGAAGTAGCGGCTTCCAGGGTCTTTTGCGCTAATGTCGCTGCCGCTCCCCTCGGCAAGAAGGGGAGACGTGGGTGTGATGATAGCATCCTTCTTTCTGTCTTGGCAGGGATAGTTTCCTATTACATCTGCAAATGGCTGGATAACAGAAAGAACAAAAAGACAGATTATATTATAGTCTATTCCCGATTCGATGTCAAGTATGCAGTTTGTGCGGCGTCCAGCGTACCATAGATGCCTCCCCCGAACTGGGAAGAAACACGGATGCAGTAGGTCTCATTGCCTGGGTCTTCATAGGTTCCTTGGCCGGTCTCTCCGGGCTGGATGAGGAGAGACTCCGTAACCTTTTTATAGCCTCCAAACAGGCCCACTTTATATAAGCTGACATAGCAGGCTTCCGTTCCTTTGTTTTGGAACGAATAGGCCAACCGGTTCCCGTTCTCTTTCACGCAGGCAAAGTGTTCGCTGGTATAAAAGCCGCCGCCCTCCCCGCTGAGCTGGATCGTTATATTCCCGGCGGGAAGCGGGACCCCAACGGATTCATAGCCAAGTTGGTTGGAGACGGCAGCACGGGCCCCCGGGCTGAACGCCAGAACCGCGCCAAACGTCACGAGCAACACCAAAAGGAAACAGGCAGCCGAGCGCAGAGGTGCCTTCCAGTGCCTTGCTTTCCGATGATCTATTTTGTCGGCGCGAGACCGCGCCTGTAAGTCCGACCAACCGGCTTCCAGATCAAAGGCAGGAGCATTGCTTCGGCGGTCCAACTCATCCAGGGTCGCATGGATGGCATCCTCATCCGGGACCTCCTGCGCAAGCAGAGCTTCTAAGGTCTGGATCAGTTCTTCCTC
>CAVCXN010000232.1:0-8007 GCA_963606215.1 uncultured Mycoplasmatota bacterium
GCTGCCGACTTCCTGGGTTTTCTATTCCCTTTTTAGATCACGGTACTTCGCGGAGACGCGGGCTTAGCTCGCCTCAGGCTGGGGGCCTGCCGATCATTTTTTGTTTTTTCTGTTATCCAGCCATTTGCAGATGTAATACGAGATTTGCGCGCAAATGCGCTGTGGGTTTAGCCTGCGGTGCGTTTGCGCGTTTTGCGTCCGGGGCGCTTGCGGCGTTCCTGTGTCCATTCCACGGGGAAAGCCTTGATTTTTCTTTGGATTTTCTACTACTTGTTCACAGATTCCTCTTTTTTCTCGCGGGCAAATATGGTATAATACCATGACCATGGAGCCGTATGCCCATGTGTTTCCCGTAAATTCTGCGGAAATCCGCTTTTTGAAAGGATCTATACCTATGGGTTTTTTAACTAAACTGTTTGGAACCAACATGGCGAAGGAGATCAAGCGCCTTGATCCCATCGTCCGCAAGATCGAAGCCCTGGAGGAAGAATACAAGGGCTACACCGACGCCCAGCTCCAGGCCAAGACCCCGGAGCTGAAGGAGCGTTACAAGAAGGGCGAGACCCTGGACGACCTGCTGCCGGAAGCCTTTGCCACCTGCCGCGAGGCAGCCGACCGCGTGCTGGGCCTGCGCCCCTACCGGGTGCAGCTCATCGGCGGCATCATCCTGCACCAGGGCCGCATCGCCGAGATGAAGACCGGTGAAGGTAAGACCCTGGTGGCTACCCTGCCCGCCTACCTGAACGCCCTGAGCGGCGAGGGCGTGCACATCGTCACCGTCAACGACTACCTGGCCAAGCGCGACAGCGACTGGATGGGCAAGGTCTACCGCTTCCTGGGCCTGTCTGTGGGTCTGGTCATCCACGGCGTGGACCCCGCCGGCAAGCGCGCCGCCTACAACGCCGACATTACCTACGGCACCAACAACGAGTTCGGCTTCGACTACCTGCGTGACAACATGGCCATCTACAAGGCCGAGCTCATGCAGCGCGGCCACGCCTTCGCCATCGTGGACGAGGTGGACTCCATCCTGATCGACGAGGCCCGCACCCCGCTGATCATCTCCGGCATGGGTGAGCAGTCCACCCAGCTCTACACCCTGGCCGACCGCTTCGCTGCCGGTCTGACCGGCCTGGTCAAGGCCACCGTGGACGACAAGGAAGAAGAGGCCGAGGATATCGACGCCGATTACGTCGTCAACGAAAAAGCCCGCGCCGTCACCCTCACCGCCCGTGGCATCGCCAAGGCTGAGAAAGCATTTAATGTAGAGAACCTCTCTGACCCCGAGAACACCACTCTGTCCCACCACATCAACCAGGCCATCCGTGCCCGGGGCCTGATGAAGCGGGACATCGACTATGTGGTGAAGGACGGCGAGGTCATCATCGTCGATGAGTTCACCGGCCGTCTGATGTATGGCCGCCGCTACAACGACGGTCTGCACCAGGCCATCGAGGCCAAGGAAGGCGTGACGGTCGCCCGCGAGTCCAAGACCCTGGCTACCATCACCTTCCAGAACTACTTCCGTCTGTACAAGAAGCTCTCCGGTATGACCGGTACCGCTCTGACCGAGGAGGAAGAGTTCAGCTCCACCTATCAGCTGGATATCGTCGAGGTTCCCACCAACAAGCCTATGATCCGTGTGGACCATCCCGACGAAGTGTATAAGAACACCACCGGTAAGTACCACGCCATCGTGCGCCAGATCGTGGCCTGCCACGAGAAGGGCCAGCCCGTCCTGGCCGGTACCACCTCCATCGAGAAGTCCGAGATCCTCTCCCGTCTGCTGGATAAGGAAGGCATCAAGCACAATGTGCTCAACGCCAAGAACCACGAGAAGGAAGCTGAGATCATCGCCCAGGCCGGTAAGTTCGGCGCCGTCACCGTCGCCACCAACATGGCCGGCCGTGGTACCGACATCATGCTGGGCGGCAACGCCGAGTTCCTGGCCAAGAACGACCTGAGGAAGGCCGGTTTCACCCCCGACCTCATCGCCGAGGCCACGGGCTTTGCCGAGACCGACAACGAGACCATTCTCAAGGCCCGGAAGATGTTCTCCGATGCCGAGGATAAGTACCGCAAGGAGCTGGCACCCGAGGCCGATAAGGTCCGTGAAGCCGGCGGCCTGTTCATCCTGGGCACCGAGCGCCACGAGTCCCGCCGCATCGACAACCAGCTGCGCGGCCGTTCCGGTCGTCAGGGCGACCCCGGTGAGAGCCGCTTCTATCTCTGCATGGAGGATGACATCATGCGTCTGTTCGGCACCGAGCGGATGCAGAAGATGATGGAGACCCTGAAGATCGACGACGACACCCCCATCGACGCCAAGATCCTCTCCGGCGCCATCGAGAATGCCCAGAAGAAGGTCGAGTCCAAGAACTTCCAGGCCCGTAAGAATACTCTGGAGTACGACGACGTGATGAACGTCCAGCGTGGCGTCATCTACAAGCAGCGCCGCCAGGTTCTGGACGGCGAGGTCATGGGAGACTTCATCCGCGGCATGATCCACCGCTGGATCGAGGATTCCATTCGCGGGCATCTGGGCGAGAACAAGCATCTCACCGCCGAGAGCTGGCAGCTGGCCTCCGAGCCTTACCGCGGCCTCTTCTTCCGCACCGACGCCTTCCAGTTCACCGACGAAGAGCTGGCTTCTAAGTCCGTAGACGACCTCATCCAGGAGGTCAACGACTCCGCCCTGGCCCTCTACAACGCCAAGCAGGAGAACCTGGGCGACGAGCTGATGCACGAGCTGGAGCGCGTGATGATGCTCCGCGTGGTCGATGAGTACTGGATGGACCACATCGACGCCATGGAAGAGCTGAAGAAGGGCATCCAGCTGCGCGCCTATGCCCAGACCAACCCCGTCGATGCCTACAAGAAGGAAGGCTTCGAGATGTTCGAGGGCATGATCGAGGCCATCCAGCAGGAAACCATTCGCCGCATCCTCGTGGCCCGCGTGCAGACCAACGAGGTCCGCCGCGAGCGCGTGGCCAAAGTCACCGGTGAGTCCGGCGGCAGCGAGGACGCGGCTTCCTCCGGCAAGAAGGAGCCGGTGCGCAAGACCATCAAGGTCGGCCCCAACGATCCCTGCCCCTGCGGGAGCGGCAAGAAGTATAAGAAGTGCTGCTATCTGAAGGATAAGGCCGCGCAGTAAGCCCGTTTTACGGGCCTGCGGCCCCTCTGGGAAGGAGACTGCTGCTGTATGTCATTCACCCAACAAAATAATCAGGGCGTGGTATTTCACACCGCCGACGCCTTCTCCGCCGCCGGTGGCGTGGCCCATGGCTTCGCCACCCGGCTGGGGGGCGTGAGCAAGCCGCCCTTTGACCAGCTCAACCTGGGCATGACCCGGCGGGACGATCCCCAGGATGTTGTTGAAAACTACCGGCGCTTCTGCGCCGCCCTGGGGACTGACGTAGATCATCTGGTCATGACCCACCAGGTCCATCAGGACACGATCCTGGAAGCCAGGCCCGAGCATGTGCTGGAGGCACTCTTAGAGCCGATTGGCTATGACACCGACGGCCTCATGACCGATCTCCCCGGCCTGTGCCTGACGATTTATTACGCCGACTGCATCCCCGTCCTGCTCTACGACCCGGTGAAACACGCCATTGCCGCCGTTCACTCCGGCTGGCGGGGCACCAGCCTGGGCATCGCACCCCAGGCCGTGCAGAAAATGGCGGCCCGCTATGGCAGCGACCCGCGTGATATTTTAGTGGCCATCGGCCCCGGCATCGGGCCTTGCTGCTTCGAGACGCACGACGACGTGCCCACGGCGATGCAGGGGCAGCTGGGCGAGGGCGTGAAGTCCTTCTGCAAGGACCTGCCGGGCGGCAAGTTTTCTGTGGACCTCAAGGGCATCATCCGCTGGGAGCTGACGCAGGCTGGCGTGCCCGACAGCAATATTGACACCCTGCCCCTCTGCACCGCCTGCCACCCGGAGCTGTATTGGTCCCACCGCAAGATGGGCGACCAGCGCGGCAACCACGCGGCGATGATCCAACTGCTGTAAGTTTTCCACATTCCGTTTCGCTTTTTTAGAAGGAGACGAGTCCCTTGCACACAAAGAATCATTCTAAAAAATCTCAAAGCCGCCGGCGAAACTGGGAGCTTCGCCGCCAGCGGCGGGAAGAGAAAGCGGCGGCCCACCCCATTCTCTCCGCCCTGCCCTTCCTGGGGGCCACGGGGGTGCTGATGGCGGCCGTCATCACGGCGGCCTCCTGCACCTTCTGCTACCAGGTCCAGGTCCAGGGGCAGGACACGGTCTTCTTCCAGGACGAAGAGACGTATCAGACTGCCGTGACCCAGGCGGAGGACCGAGCGTCCAGAATTCTCTCCACCAACTACTCCCTGAACCAGGAGGAAGTCTCGGTCTCCACCACCCTGGCCCCCAAGAACCAGGTAGAGACCTCCCTTTCCTCCGTAACCGGTTCTATTTTGGAGAGCATTCCGGAGCTGGCGCACGTCTACACCCTGACGGTGGACGGCAACCGCATCGGCGTGGCCTCTGACGCGGAGACCATCACCCAGGCCCTGAGCCTGGTGAAGGACCAGTACACCACGGATGAGACGCGCTCCCTGCACATTGACAGTCAGGTAGACATCCGCTACGAATACCTGCCCGCCGGGACCGGCGAGCAGACCGCCGAGGAGATGGCCGAGCTGCTGCTGGCGCAGTCTCCCCGGACCTTTTCCTACACCACCCAGGCCGGGGACACCCTGGAATCCGTCACCGCCAACTTTGGCATGACGGAAGAGCGTTTCCGGGAGCTGAACCCCGACCTGACTCTGGAGGAAGGCACCCCCACCGCCAGCGCCCCGGAGGAATATCCCGACGGCGACGCGGCCAACCCCCAGAGCGACGCACAGACCCAAACCCAAGCGCAGGCCCAGACCGCGTCAGCCCAGAACAGCACCCAGACCCAGGACAGCCAGACGGCCCAGGGCGAGGGCGACCAGACCACCAGCGACAACGACCTGGCGGACCTGCTGGGCATCGAGATGCGCACCCCCCTGGAGGCGGGCCTTGAAATTACGGTCGAGCAGTCCTGCCCGCTTCTCGTCGTGACCACGGTGGAAGAGGTCAACGAAGACCGGGAAGTGATCCCCGCCCTGCAAACGGAGGAGGACACCACCATGTTCGTGGGCCAGCAGCGGATCGTCCAGGAGGGCGAGCCGGGCCAGGCCAGCGTGCTCTCCCGCGTGGTGAAGCGCTGCGGCGTTTCCGTGGCGAACAATGACCTCAGCTCCGTCACCCGAACCGAGGCCACACCCCTCATCGTCGCCACCGGCACCCAGGCGATGCCGGAGGTGCCCGAGGGCTGCCTGTACTTATGGCCCGTCCGCGGACCCATCACCTCGGACTTCGGCTACCGTTACATCTTTGGAGAAAACAATTTCCACCGGGGCATCGACATCGCGGCTTCTGCCGGAACCGCCATCAACGCGGCGGCGGACGGCACCGTGATTTTCGCTGGGGTGAAGGGGACCTATGGCAACCTGGTCATCCTGTCCCACTCCAACGGCTTTTTGACCTATTACGCCCACTGCTCCAAGCTCCTGGTGAACGTGGGCGAGAGCGTGACCCAGGGTCAGCCCATTGCGGCTGTGGGTTCTACCGGCCGTTCCACCGGCCCGCACTGCCACTTTGAGGTGCGGTACGAAAACAAGCCCATCGACCCGCTGTGCTACCTGCCCGGCACCAACAACGCCCCGGCCCGGACGCAGATCCCCCTGGACGATGCCGAGAAGGACGAGGAAGCAACCACCCCGGAGACACCCACCGTCACCGAGACACCGACCACGCCCGTCACCCCGGACGTTCCCGCCGAGCCGACCACGCCAGAGGAAGTGACAACCCCGGACGAGCCTTCCGTCCCCGATGACCCGGCCACGCCGGACCAGCCGACCGACGCCCCCGACCAGTCCGCCGGCAACACTGCGGAGGACGGCACCGTGCCCGCCGCAGGCGACGGTCTGACCGCCGATCTGACGCCCTATGGGGAAACACCGTCCACAGAGCCTTGGACCCAGGCGGAGGACACGATGTATTTTCCCGGTCATTTTCTGATCGCGACCCGTCTTTAATATCCCAACGACAAAGAGGGCGCTGCACGAGACGAAACCTTGTGCAGCGCCCTCCCCATACCAACCGAGAAGAAAAGGAGAAGCAGCCATGGCAGCGAAGAAGAACGAATGTTACCCCCTGCGCATCGAGGGCTACGGCAGCGCCGGGGAGGGGGTGGCCCGGTTGGACGGGCAGGCCGTCTTTGTCAAGGGCGCGCTGGCAGGTGAGCTTTGCCAGGTCCAGCTGCTCAAGGTCGGCAAGTCCGCCGCCTGGGGACGGGTGGCCGAGGTGCTGGAGCCGTCCTCCGGCCGTCAGGCCCCGGACTGTCCGCAATACCCCAAGTGCGGCGGCTGTCAGCTGCGGCACATGACCTATGAGGAAGAGCTGCGCTTCAAGCGCCAAAAGGTCCAAGACGCGCTCCAACGCATTGGCGGCTGGGAAGGGGAAGTCTCTGTCATCCACGGCGCAGCCCAGCCTGACCGCTACCGGAATAAAATTCAGTTCCCCGTGGCAGACGGCCCCCGGGTGGGCTTTTTCCGCGCCCGGAGCCATGATGTGATCGACTGCCCCGACTGTCTTCTCCAGCCCCTCCCCGCCACCCATCTGCGGAACGCATTTCGGGCTTGGATGGAAACCTATCACATCCCCGCCTACGACGAGAAGGCCCACGAGGGCCTCATCCGACACTTTTATGTGCGGGTCAACCGCAAGGGACAGTCTCTCTGCGCTGTCATTGCCAACGGGAAAAAGCTCCCTCAACAGGAGAAGCTCATCGACGCGCTCCAGGCCGCAGAGCCGGGGCTGGTGGGGGTGGTTCTGTCCGTGAACCAGGCCAAGACGAACGTCATCCTGGGGAAAGAATACCACACCCTCTGGGGACAGGATTTCCTGGAAGACACCCTCTGTGACCTGAATTTCCGCCTCTCCGTCCCCTCCTTCTACCAGGTCAATCGGGACCAGGCCGAGGTGCTGTATGGCCGCGCTCTGGACTTTGCCCAGCTCACCGGCACCGAGACGGTCCTGGACCTCTACTGCGGCATCGGGACCATCACCCTGGTCCTGGCCCGCCGCGCGGGGAAGGCTATCGGCGCCGAGGTCATCCCTGCCGCCATCGAGGACGCCAAGGCCAACGCCGCCCGCAACGGCATCACAAACACGGAGTTCCTCTGCGCCGACGCGGGGGAAGCCGCCCAGGAGCTGGCCCGCCGGGGCCTGCGGCCGGACGTGATCTGCGTGGACCCGCCCCGCAAGGGCATCTCTCCGGAGGTCATCGACGCCATCGCTGAGATGTCCCCTACCCGTTTGGTCTATGTTTCCTGTGACCCTGCGACGCTGGCGCGGGATGTGGCGAGACTGCGGGAGAAGGGCTATCAGTTGCAGCAGGCGGAGGCGGCGGATTTATTTCCGAGAACAGGGCATATTGAGACGGTTTGTTTGTTGTCCCAACAAAAGCCCGATGATAGGTACTGTCAAGAATTATGCGCGAAAATATTTGCAGACTCGGCTGAATGAAATCAGCCGGCAAATAGAGGCGTCATCCAGAGCCGCCTCCTTTTCCAGCAGCTCGTTCAGCGTCTCTTCCACGCTGCCGCGAACCAACTCCTTGATTTGCCCCTTGATTACTTCCTCGTTTCGCTGTCGTTTTCCGCATATTCCAGAAGATCCTCGATCGGGCAGCCGAGGACAGCTGCAAGCGCCATGACCGTCTGGACGGATGCTTTTCCGATGTCTTTTGTTTTCAATTCATACTGCTGCAGAGTGCGCAGATTGACGCCGGACTTTTCTGCAAGCTCCCGTTGGGAGTAACCGCACTTTTTCCGTTGCTGCTGTAGCTTGGATGCTGCGTTGCTGCGGAAAATTATGCTGTTCACCGTATCGACAAATTTATCCTCCGATGCCTCGTGCAGGATCGGATAGAGCTTCAATACCTCCTGCAT
>CAVCXN010000233.1:0-600 GCA_963606215.1 uncultured Mycoplasmatota bacterium
GAATGTTCATGAAGCGGTTGACCGTCTCGCCGGTCAGGTGGGAGGTGGCGGTCATCAGGTCTGCATAGTTGGGACCCTGGGCCAGGTCATAGGTCATCTTGACGGAGTTGACGGAGGGAGCCAGAATGGGGTCGTCCACGGGGTTCTCGACCTTCTTGCCGAACATGTAAACCTTCAGGTTCAGCTTGCGCAGGCTTTCCACATATTCTTTACCAGTCATCAGTGCCATAGTCGTTGTTCCTTTCTCAGTTCATCAGTGGTGGGTAGGATTTGGATTTGAGGATTTTAAGGATCAGTACAATAGAGGATTTAGTATAAACGTAAGAATTATTTATGGAGGATTTTTCAGATATTTCGTCGTTCGCCCTAATATACAAGCAATTAACGTGCCAAGTTTACGCAAAAAAAGAAAAACACGAAAATTTTTTTGAAAAAGGCTGAAAAATGAGAAGACGGATTTGACTATATGCTTAAAAATAAGTAGGAAAACTGGGCGCTTTTTTGACGGATTCATAAAAAATCAGGGGAAGGGCGGGGATTTGCTGATTCAAAACTAAAACAGCGTTTTAGTTGTAAAACGACGGAAAAGGACGGGGAGAT
>CAVCXN010000233.1:610-2062 GCA_963606215.1 uncultured Mycoplasmatota bacterium
CGGGGAGATCGGGCGATGCAAAAGTGAAACACAAAGGCCGCTCCAACCAGGAGCGGCCTTTGCAGCGTGATGTAATTTTTTAAATAGGAGAGCGTCTTACTTGGTGTAGTCGTAGAAGCCCTTGCCGCTCTTGCGGCCCAGACGACCTGCGCGGTACAGGACCTTGTACAGGTGAGCGGGACGATACTTGGAGTCGGCGGTCTCCTGATACAGGGACTCCATGACGTTGATCATGATGTCGATGCCGATGGCGTCAGCCAGCTTCAGGGGGCCCATGGGCAGGTTGTAGCCCAGCTCGCAAGCCTTGTCGATGTCCTCATAAGAGCAGACGTTCTCGCCGGCGAGGATGGCGGCCTCGTTCATCATGGGGCACATGACGCGGTTGGCGATGAACATGGGCACGTCGGTAACGGTGACGTACTCCTTGCCGAAGCCCTTGGCGACGGCCTTACCGGTCTCGATGGTGTCGGCAGAGGTGTCATAGGCGTTGATGATCTCCACCAGCTTCATGGCGGGCACGGGGCTGAAGAAGTGCATGCCCAGGAACTTCTCGGGACGCAGAGAAGCGGTGGCCAGCTCGGTGATGCTCAGGGAGGAGGTGTTGGAGACGAAAATGGCCTCGGGCTTTACGATGGGAGCCAGCTTTGCGAAGGCGTCCTTCTTCAGCTCCATGTTCTCGACCATGGCCTCGAAGACGATATCGACGTTTGCCAGGTCGTTCAGGTCGGTGGTGGCCTTCAGGCGGCCCAGCATCTCGGCCTTCTTCTCCTCGGTGATCTTGCCCTTGGCGATTTTCTTGTCAAAGCCCTTCTGGATGCCGGCGACGCCCTTCTCCAGGGTGGGGGTCCGGTGGTTGTAGAGAACCACGTCGTAGCCGCCCTCGAGGGCGACCTGAGCGATGCCGCGACCCATCAGGCCGGCGCCGTACACACCAACAGTCTTAACTTCCATGTTGTTGCAACTCCTTTAATTTCCATAAAAATACAATGGGTTCCCCCGGTGCGGGGGAGCGCTATGATACATAGCCCTCCGGCAGAGCCGGAAACGCTTTTTTATTTAAAACAGCTCATTTTAATCATGAGAAAACACGAAGCAGAAAAAGCAGCAGGGCGGACACAAGGCCAAACCCCGCCATTTTCAGTGTTTGTTTGTCTCATTGTACAGGATGAGCCCCTCTCCGTCAAGGGCTGCTTCTGAATTTTTCACAAATTTTTTGTAGAAGGGTCCTCCTGCACCGTCAGAGGGAGGGGAGGGGAGAAATCTCAGTTTTTGTCTATGTTGTTGGGTTTCAGACTTGATTTTTTGTTGATTTCGCTTGCAAGTTTTGAAAAACAGAAAATTTTTATAGTGCGCTTGCAGTACGAGAAAAACCAAAAATAATGAAACTATGGCATGCGCCGCCTTTTTTGTTATGGTATAATAGGCCATGTAGAAGTTGCCCGTATTGGAAGC
>CAVCXN010000233.1:2073-3412 GCA_963606215.1 uncultured Mycoplasmatota bacterium
TTACAGGAGGAATCTTAACATGGAATGCAAACTGAATGAAGACCAGCAGATGATCCACGACCTTGCGAAGGACTTCGCAGAGACCGTGATCCAGCCCCGTATCGACGAGATCGAAGAGGGCGAGATGGTTGAGATCAGCAATGGTCAGAAGCATCCCCAGCTGCCCCACGACATTCACCAGCAGCTGGCTGAGTGCGGCTTCATCGGCATCTCCTTCCCCGAGGAGTACAACGGCCTTGGCATGGGTCACGTCGAGCAGGCTATCGTCATCAAGGAGCTGAGCCGCGTGTCTCCCTCCGTTGGTAAGTGCCTGGACGTGTACATCCTGGGCCTGGAGGCTCTGGACCTGTATGCTTCCCCCGAGCAGAAGGAAAAGTATCTGGCTCCCTGCTGCAGCGGCGAGCAGACCGTCTCCTTCGCTTTCACCGAGCCTGAAACCGGTTCCGACCCCAAGATGCTGAAGACCCGCCTGGAGAAGCAGGCCGACGGCACCTACAAGCTCAACGGTGTCAAGCGCTTCATCTCCAACGCTGGCTATGAAGGCCCCTGCGTCCTGTTCGCTCTGCTGAAGGACGAGGAGTCCGGCAAGGACCTGGTCACCGGCCTGGTCATCGACAAGTTCTGCGAGGGTTACTCCATCTCCTCCCCCTGGGAGAAGATCGGCTATCGTGGCTCCGAGGTCTATGATATCTTCATGGACGACATCAAGGTCACCGAGGATCAGTTCCTGGGCAAGCCCGGCGACGGCTTCACTCAGCTGCTGGGCACCACCGCTTACGGCAAGCTGGGCTTCACCGCTGTGTTCGTCGGCACCGCTCTGGGCGCTGCAGACATCGCTCTGAAGTACTGCCAGGAGAAGCTGCACCGCGGCAAGTCCATCACCAAGTTCCCCACCACTCAGCTGCGCCTGTCCACCATGCTGACCTATGCTCACACCGCTGAGCTGCTGCTGCTGGAGGCTGCTGATTACTGCGATCACAACCACTTCGCAAACGACGACATCGCTACCATGCGTGCTGTTCAGGCCCGTACCGCTCAGGCTAAGGGCTATGCCGCTGAGACCGCTACCAAGGTTGCTACCATGGCTGTCAACGCAATGGGCGCTTACGGTGTCTGCGACGAGTATCAGGCAGAGCGCTTTGTGCGTGATGCTGCTGTTGCCCCCAACATCGAGGGTTCCGGCGACATCCAGTACCTGATCCACGGTATGTACGTCGCTGCCAACGGCAACACCAACTGATTATAAAAGATCTATTTTCTGAGAGCTTCCGCTGGCCGGTCCCTGTGGGTCGGCCGGCGTGAGTCAAATAGGTCCTATGGCCCCTCAAAGGCCAAATAC
>CAVCXN010000233.1:3422-4761 GCA_963606215.1 uncultured Mycoplasmatota bacterium
CCCGTATATCCTGCTGCTAGAGAGCTGCCCTCTTACGAGAACCTGCTGCTCGAGATGGTCGAGCCCAACATCCTGAAGGTCACCCTGAACAGACCCAAGGCTTACAACGCTCTGTCCCACGGCCTGGTCTCCGACCTGACCAACCTGGCTCAGTGGCTGGTCGATGAGTACTACAACATCCGCGTTGTCCTGCTGTACGGCGGCGACGAGGGCAAGGGCTTCTGCGCTGGCCTGGACGTCAAGCAGGGTCTGACCGACTACGAGGAGACCGTCCCCGGCTTCTATCACTATCAGATCAAGCTGGGCGAGCTGGAGTGGTACATCTCCAAGACTCCTCAGCCCTGGATCACCCTGATCGACAACGTCTCCGCTGGCGGCGGCTTCTCCCTGGCTATGTGCTCTGATATCCGTATCTGCACCCAGACCGCTCGCTTCTCCTGCTTCTATGCCAACGTCGGCATCGGCGGCTGCGACATGTCCTCCTCCTACTTCCTGCCCCGTCTGATCGGCACCGGCCGTGCATTCGAGATGATGCTGACCGGTAACTTCATCAACGCTGATGAGGCTTGGAACCTGGGCCTGGTGTCCAAGGTTGTTGAGGATCGTGCTGCTCTGGTTCCCGCTGGCCTGGAGCTGGCTCGCGTCATCGCTGCTAAGGATCCTATGGCTGTCCGTCTGACCCGCGAGGCTATGCGTGCTAACGTCGATGCTGCTGGCTTCGACAACGCTCTGCAGGTCGAGAACCGCAACCAGACCCTGATGATCGCTCACAACGTCAACAAGGATGCTTCTCAGGATCCCATCGGCAAGTATTGGATCGAGGATCGTACCGATCCCCAGAACCCCAAGGGTGCCAACTAATTCAATTTGATTTGAATTTCTTAGCCCTCCGGCCTCGGCCGGAGGGCTTTTTTATGGTTTAAGCCTAATACTCCATCACAGAGCGGTCCCCGGCGGACAGGTCCATGATCGGCTCACTTTTCACAAAGCCGGTCCGGGTGCAGTAGGCCGAGGTCAGAAGGTAGGTTTTTTGGAGGATGGAGGATAAAAAGAAGCCATCCGGCCAGCGTGTGGGATACGCGGCGGGGTGGCTTTGCTCTTATTTGGAATAATTACGAATCTGAACTTTCTATGAGCGTAACCGCTCTCTTGTAGATATTAACACCTATCTTGCTCTCCACTAGACCACACAAGACACCAACTGCTATTTGCAGTTCAGGCTGAGACATGATACCCACAGTTGAAACAGTGCCTACCCCCAAACTAATCAGCTGTGTATTGAGCAACAGGATAAAAACAGCCGAACAAGCACCTATGTACACGAGCCTGATCCATGGAC
>CAVCXN010000234.1:0-2867 GCA_963606215.1 uncultured Mycoplasmatota bacterium
CTGCTCTTCAGCTCCTTCTGGTCCATCAAGTGGGTGGCCGACCACAACCCTCAGCTGGTGCTGACCGAGTTCAACGAGCGCAGCGAAGAGGAAGAATAACGGCATTTGACAGGAGGGAAAACCATGAGACCCCTGATCATCGGCATCGCCGGGGGCACCGGCTCCGGCAAGACCACGTTAGTGGAAAAACTCAAGGAGCAGTTCGGCGAGGACATCAGCGTTCTGCCCCACGACAACTACTACGCCGCCCACCACGACATGAGCCTGGAGGAGCGGCAGACCTTAAACTACGACCATCCCGCCGCCTTTGACACCGACCGGATGATCCAGGACCTGGAGGACCTGAAGGCAGGCAAAACCGTTCAGTGTCCCGTCTATGACTACGCCATCCACGACCGGACGGAAGAGACCGTCACCCTGGCCCCCAACAAAGTCATCCTCGTGGAGGGCATCCTGATTTTCGAGAACAAGGCCCTGCGGGACCTGATGGACATTAAAATTTTCGTGGACACCGACGCAGACGTGCGTATCCTGCGCCGTATCTTACGGGACGTGAAGAAGCGCGGCCGGACCCTGGAATCCGTCATGGAGCAGTACCTCACGACGGTCAAGCCCATGCACGAGCAGTTTGTGGAGCCGTCCAAGCGCTACGCAGATGTCATCGTGCCCGAGGGCGGCAAGAATCTCGTCGCCCTGATGATGATCGTCCAGCGCATCGCCTACCACATTGAGCACGGCGACGTGGTGGATGAGCAGTAAGGAGGAAGGCAACATGGAACACAATTTTCGCCCCATGCGCCGGAAGGACCGGCAGCTGGACGAGGCCGAGGCCCTGGCCCTGCTGGGCAAAGGGACCTACGGCGTCCTGGCTGTGGTGGGAGACGAGGGCTGGCCCTACGCCGTACCCATGAACTACGTTCTCTCCAACGGCCTGCTCTACCTCCACTGCGCCAAGGCCGGGTATAAGCTGGACGCCATCCGCCGGGATGAGCGGGTCTGCTTCACCGTGGTTCTGCGGGATGAGCTGGTCCCCGCCCACATCACGACCCTCTATGAGAGCGTCGTCGTCCAGGGCACGGCCCGCATCGTCGAGGACGAGGGCGAAGCGCTGGATGCCCTCAACGCCCTGGTGGATACCCTGGGCCAGGTTTCCGAGGAGATCAAGACGAAATACATCAGCAAGAAAGCCAAAAACACCACCCTCATCGCCATTCGCCCCCTGGCCGTCACCGGCAAAGCCAGCCGAGTCCTGCGGCCCGTGGAAGAGCGGATGTGAACCCTATTTCCTTCGTTCCATTACCCATTTGAAAGGATGTATCATATATGAAACGGACAGAGATTGCCCGCATCTTTGCGGACATGGACCAGTACGGCGGTCAGGAAGTGACCGTCTGCGGGTGGGCCAGAACCATCCGTGACATGAAGAACTTCGGCTTCATCGAGTTAAACGACGGCAGCTGCTTCAAGAGCATCCAGATCGTCTTCGAGGACGCCACCTTAGCCAACTACAAGGAGATCGCCAAGCAGAACGTGGGCGCTGCCCTCATCGTCCACGGCAAGGTCGTCCTGACCCCCGAGGCCAAGCAGCCCCTGGAGATCAAGGCCGACTCCATCGAGGTCGAAGGCCCCTCCGCCCCGGAGTATCCCTTGCAGAAGAAGCGCCACGGCGTGGAGTTCCTGCGCTCCGTGGCCCATCTGCGCCCCCGGACGAACCTGTTTTCCGCCGCCTTCCGCGTGCGCTCCGTGGCGGCCTTTGCCATCCATGAGTTCTTCCAGGACCGGGGCTTTGTCTACGTCCACACCCCCATCATCACCGCCTCCGACTGCGAGGGCGCCGGCGAGATGTTCCGCGTGACCACCCTGGACCCCCAGAACCCGCCCCGCACCGAGGACGGACAGGTGGATTTCAGCCAGGACTTCTTTGGCAAGCCCGCGAGCCTGACCGTCTCCGGCCAGCTCAACGCGGAGAACTTCGCCATGGCCTTCGGCAACGTCTACACCTTCGGCCCCACCTTCCGCGCCGAGAACTCCAATACCCAGCGCCACGCCGCCGAGTTCTGGATGATCGAGCCGGAGATGGCCTTCTGCGACCTGGCCGGTGACATGGACGTAGCCGAAGATATGATCAAGTACGTCATCCGCACCGTTCTCGCCCGCTGCCCCCAGGAGATGGACTTCTTCAACTCCTTTGTGGATAAGGGCCTGCTGGAGCGTTTGCAGCACGTGGCCAGCTCCGACTTTGGCCGCGTGACCTACACCGAGGCCGTGGACATCCTCATGAAGCACAACGACAAGTTTGACTTCAAGGTCGAGTGGGGCACCGACCTTCAGACCGAGCACGAGCGCTACCTCACCGAGCAGGTCTACAAGCGCCCCGTCTTCGTCACCGACTACCCCAAGGACATCAAGGCATTTTACATGCGCCTCAACGACGACGGCAAGACCGTGGCCGCAGCCGACTGCCTGGTCCCTGGCATCGGCGAGATCATCGGCGGCAGCCAGCGTGAGGAGCGTCTGGACGTGCTGGAAGCCCGCATCAAAGAGCTGGGCATGAACCCCGAGGACTACTGGTGGTACCTGGACCTGCGCCGCTTCGGGTCCTGCAAGCACGCCGGCTTCGGCCTGGGCTTCGAGCGGATGGTCATGTACCTCACCGGCATCGCCAACATCCGCGATGTCCTCCCCCACCCCAGAACCGTGGGCAGCGCTGATTTCTGATCTTTCACAACAAAAAATCTCCCGTTGCGTATTGATACACGCAACGGGAGATTTTTTTGACCTGGCTGAGTGAACAGGATTTTGAACAGTAAAACGCACACCGAAGCAAATTAGAATTGCTTGGTGTGCGTCTTCTTTTTATGCTAATT
>CAVCXN010000235.1:0-6753 GCA_963606215.1 uncultured Mycoplasmatota bacterium
ACCGAGCCATTCATCCACACCTCACCAGACCACGACACGGACCAGGACCGGCTCCTAGCCACATTCGACCTGCACCCCCAGACCTGCTTTACCACGCGGGATGGGTTCACCACCTATAACATGGTGGAGGCGGGGCTGGGCATCAGCTTCAACCAGCGCTTGATCGCGCAAAAATGGCAGCGCGATACAGTAGCGCAGGTGCCGTTTTCTCCCAAACAATTTGTAGAGCTTGGCGTGGCGGTCCCGGCCATACGGGACTCCTCCCCGGCAGCCAAACGGCTGATCGAATGCGCCATACGATGTATTGAAACCATGACCAAGAAAAGGAGTTTTTTACCATGAACGAAGTTTTGAAAGCCATGCTGGAGCGCCGGAGCATCCGGTCCTTCCAGCCCACCATGCCCCCGAAAGCGGATTTAGAAAGCATCATTGAGGCGGGCCTTTACGCTGCCAACGGGCGAGGGGAGCAGGCGGCCATCATCGTCGCCGTCACCAACCAAGACCTGCGGGACAAGCTGGCCGCCGCCAACGCCAAGATCGGCGGCTGGAAAGAAGGGTTCGACCCATTCTACGGCGCCCCGGCCATTCTTCTGGTCCTGGCCCGGAAAGACTGGCCCACCCGCGTCTACGACGGCAGCCTCGTCATGGGCAACCTCATGCTGGCCGCCCATGCCCTGGGCCTGGGCAGCATCTGGATCCACCGGGCGAAGGAAGAATTTGAGCTGCCGGAATACCAGCAGCTCTTGAAGGACCTGGGCATCGAAGGGGAGTGGGAAGGCATCGCCCACTGCGCCGTCGGCTATGTCAACGGAGACATCCCCGCCCCCGCCCCCCGCAAAGAGGGCCGGGTGTTCTGGGTGGAATGATTTAAAGGACGGAAACAGATGGGCGAGAGTTTTTTGGCGATGTTCAATCGCTTCTTCTCCAAGGGAAAGCCATATTGAGCGCTTCTTTTGAAAGGAATCAATTAGATGCAAAAGGAGATACTCAGTATGGAATATGTTGAATTAAATAACGGCGTCAAGATGCCCATGGTTGGCCTGGGGGTGTTTCAGATCCCTGCGGAGGATACCGCGCAGTGCGTGTTTGACGCGATTGCAATGGGGTATCGTTTGATCGACACCGCGCAGGCTTATTACAACGAGGCGGAGGTTGGAGACGGAATCCAGCGGGCCATCCGGGAGCTTGGGGTGACGCGGGAAGAAATTTTCCTCACGACCAAGGTCTGGGTCACGGAGTTCGGCTATGAGAAGGCCAGAGCTTCCGTTCTGGAATCTCTGAGAAAGCTCAAAACCGAGTATGTGGACTTGGTCCTGATCCATCAGGGGCTGTCGGATTATTACGGGGCATATCGTGCGCTGGAGGAGCTGTATGACGAGGGCAAGCTGAGGGCGATCGGCATCTCAAATTTCAGCGCTGAACGTATGGCAGACCTTGCGACGTTCAATCGTGTGGTCCCGGCGGTCAACCAGGTGGAGACGCATCTGTTCTGGCAGCAGTTCTTTCTCTATGAGTGGATGGAGAAATATCATGTTCAGCATGAGGCCTGGGGGCCGCTGGCCCAGCACCGCCTGCCAGACGTGATCAACCACCCTGTGGTGCAGCAGATCGCAGAACGGCACGCTAAGACCCCGGCTCAGATCGCCCTGCGCAACTTGGTCCAGCGCGGGATCGTTGTCATCCCCAAAAGTGTGCATCCGGACCGGATGAGGGAAAATCTGGCGCTGTTTGATTTTTCTTTGTCGGAGGAAGAAATGGCACAGCTTAGACAGCTGGATGAGGACCGATCTTTGTGGACGGCGTATGACGATCCCATGATCGTGCAGTACGCGATGGAAGAATAACCAAATAGACACAGGATAAAAATGCAACGCTTCGCCACCTTTTACGGTGCCCTACCCCCGCAAAGACGGCCGGGTATTCTGGGCCAAATGCCGAATCATTTGTTAGGAGGAAATCAAAGATGGACGCTTATTTAGTGGTATCCCATTTCAAACCCACCGCAGACCCGCAGACAGTCAAGGAGACTCTGCCCAAGCACCACGCCTACTTCCAAAGCGTTTTGGAAGCAGACAAGCTCTTCTTGGCCGGTCCCCATATCTGGGAGGATGGCTCTGTGGGAAAGGGCGGCGTAATGCTGCTCTGGGCAGCTTCGATGGAAGCGGCCGAGGACATCATGCAGCACGACCCACTGGTGATGGGCGGCATCGCGGAGTATACCATCTCCCCGTTCAAAGTCGTGAAAGTCCGCCCGGAGCTGGAGAACTGGCTGAACGGTTGAATTGATACAATACAAACTAAAAAATTGAATACAACGCAGGATAAAAACGCAACGCAGGTGCTTCGGCATCTGTTAGAGCTGGTAGGTAGCCCAGCCGTCTGCACGAATTTGATTTGTGCAGGTAAGTAACCTTCCCCTCCGGGTCGTCCGTTCCTGTGGAATCAAAACAACAGGAGGGTTTCGTGATGGACGAAAGAAGAAATCAGCTGACGGTGTATTTTGAGGACCCGTTCTGGGTGGGTGTGTGGGAGCGCATTGAGGACGGGGCGCTCTCGGTCTGCAAGGTCACGTTCGGGGCCGAGCCGAAGGACTATGAGGTTTGGGCGTTTGTTTTGAAATACTATGATCAGTTGGAGTTTAGTCCATCTGTTGCCGTTGCAGCGGTGAAGAAGACGGGCAATCCCAAGCGGCAGCAGCGGGAAGCGAGAAAGCAGACGGCGGCGGTCGGCATCGGGACCAAAGCCCAGCAAGCCTTGCAGTTGCAGCGAGAGGAGCACAAGCTGACGCGGAAAACTGCGAGCCGTGAACAGCGGGAAGCAGAACAGACGCGGCGGTTTGCGCTCCGGCAGCAGAAACGAAAGGAGAAGCATCGGGGCCGGTAAGCGCTGGTTTTTATCAGGCTGCGCTTGACAAACGCGGGTCCTCTGGTATAATAAAGATAAAAGGGGACACTGTTACTTGTAGCCAGGCCCTTATGATCGCTTAAAAATTAGCTGACCACTTGATTGCCGTCGAGTGGTCAGCACGCTTTTGTGGAGAGCATGAGCAACAAAATTGCTGTCAGCAGTAAAAACTGCAAAGCCTTTTTCCACATCTGCACCACCTCCCTTCGCATGAATTTGCGTTGGGGTGAGTGGCCTGACCACTAAAGTAACAGTGTCCTTGTGTCATAGTGTATCATATTCCATCGAATTTCGTCAACTCTGAGTATTTTGTGTTTTCTCAGATTGGCGTATTTTTTTCGAGCGGAACCCCTTGACAGACGGAAAGAAATCAGCCATAATAAACGACTGAATATCCCGGCGGTGTTTTACCGTGGGACGAAGGGAGGTGCCTGCTGTGGCGGAAAAGAAAAAGAAGTCTGGCGACCGTAAAATCGCGAAGAACAGCAAAGCCTTTCACGACTATTTCGTGGAGGACAGCTACGAGGCGGGCATCGAACTGGCGGGCACCGAAGTCAAGTCCATTCGCATGGGCAACGTGAACCTGAAAGATGCCTTCTGCACGATCAAGGACGGGCAGATGACGCTGAACGGGATGCACGTGAGCCCCTATGAGAAGGGCAACATCTTCAACCGCGAGCCCCGCCGCCCCCGCCGACTGCTCATGCACAAACGGGAGATCCAGCGGCTCTTCGCCAAGATCAAGCAGGACGGCTACACGCTCGTGCCCCTGAGTCTGTATTTCAAAGGCCCAAGGGTGAAGGTGGAGGTCGGCCTGTGCAAGGGCAAAAAGCTCTATGACAAGCGGGACGCCGCGGCTAAGAAAGACGCAAAGCGGGAGATGGACCGGGCGCTGAAAATGCAGCGGCGGTAAATCTTCTTTCGCAGAATCGGAAATCATATAAGGAGTGTATCGACATGGCACAGAATCCTATCGTTACCATCGAGATGGAAGACGGCGGCAAGATCGTCGCAGAGCTGTATCCTGAGCTGGCTCCCATCAGCGTGAACAATTTCATCAGCCTCGTCAAGAAGGGCTTTTATGACGGCCTGATCTTCCACCGGGTCATCTCCGGCTTCATGATCCAGGGCGGCGACCCCCAGGGCATCGGCATCGGCGGCCCCGGCTACTGCATCAAGGGCGAGTTCTCCGCCAACGGCGTGAAGAACCCTCTGAGCCACAAGCGCGGCGTGCTGTCTATGGCCCGCGCTCAGGCTATGGACTCCGCCGGCAGCCAGTTCTTCATCATGCACGCCGACGGCGAGTTCCTGGACGGCCAGTATGCCGCCTTCGGTATGGTCACGGAGGGCATGGATGTGGTGGACCGCATCGCCGCCACCAAGACCGGTAGGAACGACAAGCCCAAGGCCGACCAGCGCATGAAGAAGGTCACGGTCGAGACGTTTGGCGTGGACTATCCCGAACCCGAAAAGCTGTAATCGAGCTTTTTCGTTTCGGTCATTTTGCAAAAACCGTATCCTGCCCTCCCACAGGCCGGGCCAGACCTGGCCTGTGGGACCGGCCGGTTCCAACCTATTACATATGGGGGCGTACTGGTTTCGACGGGGACATGGGTGCGGGAATAGCGGGCGGATGTGTCTGCCATCCTTAAAACAGGCAACTTATAAATTAAAGAACAACGATTACGAAGTTCTCGCTGCGGCTTGACGCAGCCGTCCACCCCAGAAGGACCACGAGCTGGGCTTGGGCGTGACCTGAGTGGTGCACGTGACCGGAGTAAGCTTTGCCTCCGGCATGCATAATGAAGCTACCAAACCATGCAGTATGACGGCTTACGTCATGGCAAGGGAATGTAAATAACCGTCTGCGCCCGGAGAGGTTCCCGAGGAAGTGTTTTCGGACGGGGGTTCAACTCCCCCCGCCTCCACCACAGCCGGACACTGCTTTCGATACGATACGTTGTCGAACCGCAGTGTCCGGCTTTTTTCTTTTGTGCATTGCCTGCCCGGGCAGTACATTTTTGCGAGGAAGAAATTATGAACAGAAATTGACGCGGCAGAAGGCGGAGGAAATGACGCTCCCGGCCGAAACGGAAAACGAGCGGCGGCGCACTGGATCCAGTGCGCCGCCGCTCTTGCTAAAGGATGTGATGTAAGGATGTAAGAAGGAGTGTCAAAAGAATCAGCTGGCCTCGTCCTGGAGGGCGTCGTGGCCGGTCTCGCCGGTGCGGACCTTGACGGCGTCTTCCACGGGGGTGAGGAAGATCTTGCCGTCGCCCAGGTTGCCGGTGTGGAGGGCTTGCTTGGCCGTCTCCACCACGACCTCCGGCGGGATACGGGAGACCACCACGGAGACTTCCACCGTGGGCCGCAGGGACATGGAGACGGGAACGCCACGATACATCCCGTTGCCGCCCCGCTGGGCGCCGCAGCCCATGGCGCTGGTGACGGTCATGCCGGTGATGCCGATGGCCTCCAGGCTGTGCTTCAGACGCTCAAACCGATAGGCCGGGCAGCAGATGTCGATGCGGGTGAGCTTCTCCGGGGTGCCGTCGCCGGGGATGTGGTCACTGGGCAGGTCGGGAATGCTGTCGGGGGTGAAGTGGCCGGAGACTTCGCCGGCCACGCCAAAGGCGAAGGTAAAGTCAGCGTAAGCAGAGGGCAGGCCGTGCTCGGTGGGGTCCAGGCCCTCGATCTCTTCCTCTTCACTGACACGCATGGTGCCGCCGCACAGGAGGGAGATGGCCTTGAAGACCACGGTCATCGTGACGAACATCCAGGCGGCCACAGTGACCACGCCCAGCAGCTGGATGAGCAGCTGGTGCACGCCGCCGCCGTAGAACAGGCCGCTCTCGGTGTTGAACAGGCCCACGGCGATGGTGCCCCAGGCACCGTTGGCCCCGTGGACGGCCACGGCACCGACGGGATCGTCAACGTGGCACTTGAGGTCCAGGAACTCAACCACGACCACCACCAGCACACCGGCTACCGCGCCGATGACCATGGAACCCAGGGCGGAGACGGTGTTGCACCCGGCGGTGATGGCAACCAGACCGGCCAGGGAAGCGTTGAGGCACATGGACACGTCAGGCTTGCCGTTCTTGCACCAGGTCAGAGCCATGCAGGTCACGGTGGCAAGAGCAGGGGCCAGGGTGGTGGTGGCGAAAATTTTCGCCAGCTCATCGATGGACCCGGCGGCCGCACCGTTGAAGCCGTACCAGCCGAACCAGAGGATGAACACGCCCAAGGCCCCGATGGGCAGGTTGTGGGCGGGGATGGCGTTGGAAACTTTCTTGCCGTTCTTTTCCGTGTATTTGCCGATCCGGGGACCCAGGAAGATGGCGCCCAGCAGGGCGGAGATGCCACCGGCCATGTGGATCACGCAGGAACCGGCGAAATCAATGAAGCCCAGGTTGGCCAGCCAGCCGCCGTCGCCCCAGGCCCAGCCAGCTTCAATGGGGTAGATGCACAGGCTGATGATGCCGGAGTAGATGCAGTAGGAGGAGAACTTGGTCCGCTCCGCCATGGCACCGGAGACGATGGTGGCGCAGGTGGCACAGAAGACCAGCTGGAAGACGAAGCTGCTCCAATCAAAGCCGTCGAACCCGGCTCCGAACATCCCCAGGGTGGGGGTGCCGATGAAGCCGCCGGCGATGTGGGGGTTCACCAGCAGGCCATAGCCCAGGAAGATGAAGACCACGGCACCGATGCAGAAGTCCATGAGGTTCTTCATGATGATGTTGCCGGCGTTCTTGGCCCGGGTGAAGCCGCACTCCACCATGGCAAAGCCACACTGCATGAAGAACACGAGGATGGCACCGATCAAAAACCAAATACTAAAAGATACAC
>CAVCXN010000236.1:0-4080 GCA_963606215.1 uncultured Mycoplasmatota bacterium
CAGGACCCGGATTTTGGCGAGGTCATCTGCCGCTGTCAGACCGTGACGAAGGCCGAGCTGCGCCGGGCTATTGAGAACCCCTTGGGGGTCAAGACCATTGCGGGCATCAAATACCGCGCCTGGGCCACCACAGGCCGTTGTCAGGGGGGCTACTGCCTGCCCCGCATCGCCCAACTGCTGACGGAGGAATACGGTATTTCGCCGGAGGATGTGACCTACCGGGGCGACGGCTCCAATTTGTTCGTGGGGAGGGTGAAGTGATGGAGAAGACGTATGATGTAGTCATCGTCGGCGGCGGGCCGGGGGGCCTGGCCGCCGCCAAGGGTGCCCGGGAAGCCGGGGCCAAGTCCGTTTTGGTGTTGGAGCGAGACGACAGATTGGGCGGCATTCTGCCCCAGTGCGTCCACGACGGCTTTGGCCTGGTCCACTACAAGGAAGCCCTCACCGGCCCGGAATACGCCCGCCGCGCCCGGGAAGAGGCGGAAACTGCTGGAGCTGAGTTGAGAACGGGGGCCATGGTCACGGGGCTGACCAAAGACCGGGTCGTGACCGCCGTGACCAGAGAGGGCCTCTTGACCTGCCGGGCCGGGGCGGTGGTGCTGGCAACCGGCTGTCGGGAGCGGACGCGGGGGGCCATTGCCATTCCGGGGACGCGGCCTGCGGGGGTGTATACCGCAGGGGCAGCACAGAATCTCATGAACACGAAAAACTTGATGGTGGGCCGTCGGGTGGTCATCTTAGGATCCGGGGATATTGGCTTGATTATGGCTCGGCGTTTGACCCTGGAGGGAGCACACGTCCTCTGCGTGGCGGAGGCTCGGCCCGTTACCGGGGGCCTGGAACGGAACGTGAGCCAATGTCTCTATGATTTCAATATCCCTCTTTATCTCAGCACCACAGTCACGCAGATTTTTGGCCCCAGGCGGGTCGAGGGTGTGGAGCTGTGCCAGGTGGGTGCCCAGGGCCAGCCAATGCCGGAGACGGCCCGGCGGGTGGAGTGCGACACGCTCCTTCTCTCCGTGGGCCTCATCCCGGAGAACGAGGTGGGGAGCCGTGCCGGGATGGAAGTAGACCCGACCACCAACGGGGCGGTGACGGACGAATTTTTACAGACGAATCTCCCCGGTGTCTTCGCCTGCGGCAACAGCCGCAAAGTCATGGACCTGGCTGATTTTGTCACCCGGCAGGGCTACGCTGCTGGGGGGAATGCGGCGCGGTTCGTTCTGGGCTTGCCCTTGGAGAAGATGCCGCCGGAACAGGCCAACGCCATGGCGAAGGGCCTGCCAAAGCCGGGGGCCATTACCTGTATCCGCTGTCCGAAGGGGTGCTGGGTCATTCTTGGGCCGGACGGAAAGACGGAAGGAAACACCTGTCCCAAGGGTGAGGAATACGCCTTGCAGGAGGCCAAGGCTCCCAAGCGCGTGCTGACCACGACGCTGAAAAACACGGCGGGGAAGCTTGTCCCTGTCAAGACTCCGGCGGGGGTACCGAAGGAAAATCTGCTCTGGTGCATGGACGTGGTGCGCAGCCTGCCGCCGATTCCAGAGGGTCTGCACTGCGGGCAAGCGGCGGCCTCTGACCCATTTGGGCTGGGGGTCGATCTGGTGGTCACGGGCGACCAATGAGAAAAACAAATCTCCGCTGTCTCATTGCGAAACGGCGGAGATTTTTCTTACCCTTTTCGTAGGATGCCCAGCAGGGGCACCATGAGCGCGTGAGGGATGAATTTCGCGGCAATGCGGTGGACGGAGCAGACGATGCCCGGCGTGACCACCCAGAGGTTGGCGGCGCTGGCGGCCAGGGAGAGTCTGACCACGGAATGACTGCGGGAGGCCAGGGGGAAGTGCTGGTACTGCTTGGCCTTACCCTTCCGGGCCACGGGGATGAATTCCGTGTCCTTGACCCAATAGGGGCAGACGGCAGTGACATGGATGCCCCGGAAGAGCAGTTCATGGTGGAGCGTTTTCGTGTAGCTGTAGAGAAAGGCTTTCGTGGCGGCATAGACGCCCAGGCCGGGGAGGGGCTGGAAGGAGGCCGTGGAGCAGATTTCCAGGACACGACCGCCCTTTGTGAGGTAGGGCAGGCAGAGGTTCGTCACACCCATGGCGGCGCGGCAGTTGAGGTTGACCATGTCCAAGGCGTCCTGCGGGTCTAAGTCAGCAATATCAGAGATTTTTCCGAACCCGGCAGCACAGACCAGCCAGCGGACGACGGGGCGCTCGATCTCTAACAGTTTTTTCATCTCGTCCAGCGAAGCTGTCTTTGTTAAATCCAAGGGCAGGACCCGGACGGGGCAGGGGAGCTGGGCGGCCAGCTCGTCCAGGCGTTCTTTCCGGCGGGCGATGGCCCAGACCTCATCAATGTTGTGGTCCTGGGCGGTGATCTGGCGGGCGTACTCCCGGCCTAAGCCGCTGGAGGCGCCGGTGAGGATGGCGATGCGCATAGAATTTCTCCCCCTTTTTCTGTTTTCACGATTTGATTAGCCTGTCCCGGTTGGGGCGGGCTTATCCTTTTTTGTTCCAATCGTCGATGGCCCGGGCCATTTGTTCTAAGACGAACTCGACCTCGTGCAATAGCTCCCCGGCGGTGACGCGGAGAACACCGGCGCGGAGGGCGGAGAGCTGAATGAGTCCGTCAGAGGTCGCCACCCGGACGGCGAAGTTGCGGCCGATCTCCTGAATGAGCTTTTCAATATACATGTCGCCTGTCTCATTTTCCTTGGTGAAGACCACTTGGATGCTGTGGTAGTCGAAGGAGGTACCCCGGTTGCCCTTGACCTTGTAGCCGTCGAAGACCAGGACCAGGCGGCACTGCTTGAAGGAGGCGTAGTTGGCCAGGGTGTCCATGAGGCGCTGGCGGGCGGCGTCCAAGTCCTCTTTCGCCAGGGCCTTCAGCTCGTCCCAGGCGAAGATCATGTTGTAGCCGTCTACGATGAGATACTGCTGCTTGGGCGGGGCAATGACGCGCTGGGGCGTGCTGGGGGCCAGGGGGGAGCGGAACTGCTCTTCCCGTCGGCGGATGGGTCCGAAGGCTTTTTCAAAAATGGCTTCCAGCTCCTTGTCATCGATGTCCAGGTTCCGGGTCATGACCCGGGGGCGAGCGGGGGTATCGTCGGATGATTTGGGCGCAGAAAGACAGCTTTCCAGGTGCATGTATTGGGGTACCTGGTTCCACTTGACGTTGAACCCCGCGCCGTGGGCGCAGAAGACGGAGTCCGGCGTGTTGGGCAGGTCGGCTTCCGGGTCGTAGTTCGCGGCGGCCACCACCTGCTTTTGGTTGTGGCAGGGGGCGTAGCCGTGGAGGGAGCAGGCGAATTTGCCCCGACCTCTCGTGTAGGCGGCCACGGTGAGGGGATAGTCCTTCATGGCGGCGACGGGGGCTGTGCCGGTGAGGGTGGCCCACTCGCCGTCGCTCTCCGGGGAGTCGAAGGTGCCGGACATGGCCTGCAAGTCGCTGATGGCCCGGCCCAGCTGCTCGGCGGGGAGGGTGAGGGTGAAGGCGTACCAGGGTTCCAATAAGATGCTCTCGGCCCCCATCAGCCCTTGGCGGACGGCGCGGTAGGTCGCCTGGCGGAAATCGCCGCCCTCCGTGTGCTTTAAGTGGGCGCGGCCGGACATGAGGGTGAGCTTCACGTCCGTCAGGGGCGCGCCGGTGAGGACGCCCCGGTGAGTTTTTTCGGCCAGGTGGGTCAGGATGAGACGCTGCCAGTTGCGGTCTAATACGTCTTCAGGGCAGCGGGTGTCGAGCTGGACGCCGCTGCCCTGGGGCAGGGGTTCGAGCAGCAAGTGGACCTCGGCGTAATGCCGCAGGGGTTCAAAATGCCCCACGCCCTCGACGGGGGCGGCGATCGTCTCCTTATATAAAATGCGCCCGGCGTCTACTTCTACGTCTACCTGAAAGCGCTCGGCGATGAGCTGCTTCAAGACTTCGATTTGGACTTGTCCCATGAGGCGGGCATGAATTTCGCGGTTTTCCACGTCCCAATCCAGATGGAGCTGGGGGTCTTCCTCTTCCAGCAGGCGGAGCTTAGGAAGCAGTAATTGCGGGTCACAGTCCGAGGGGAGAACGAGACGATAGGTC
>CAVCXN010000237.1:0-4939 GCA_963606215.1 uncultured Mycoplasmatota bacterium
ACTTTGAGAACGAAAGCCACTTCGTTCTCAATGAGCGCCTCGGCCCGCTGGAGAAGCGTCTCGTCGGAGGCGCCCAGCTTTTTTCCGGCGGCGGTCAGGTCCTGGCGGCGCTGGTAGATGCAGGAGACCAGGCTGATGAGCTGGCCTAAATCGCAGTCCTTCACGATGGTCTGGAAGGAGGCCAGGCGAACCTTTCGGTCGTCGATCCAGGCCAAAGGCTCCTCCCGGGTGGCCAGGATGAGGGCGTCCAGCTCTTCCCGGTCGGGCAGACGGGACATCTTGGCCACCAGAGTGGCGTTGCCCGTCGGGACAAAGAGGGTAGACGCGGGGTTGCTGACGGGTTTGAGGATGTAAAACTCTTTCGGGGGTTCTTTTTTGGTCAGGCGGTCCAGGCGCACGTCATCCACGAGGCAAACGCCGTTGCAGGCGTAGCGGATGTACTCGCCCTTTTGATAAGTCTCTGCCATTTTCTAGGTCCTCCTTCCGGTGTGGTGCCTCCGGCGGCGTGTTCCGCCGGAGAAAGAATCAAAAAAAGCCCAGCAGCTGTGGTGCGCTGTCGGGCCACTGATCAAGTATAGTATATCAAAAAAACAACGAGATTTCAAAGGAAACTTTGAGAAAAATGCAAAAACTTTTGTTTTGCACAAAAAGGGCTTGACAGCCCTTCCCCTGTCATGCTATACTGTCCCAGAAGTTAGCAAGAGCTAATTATCGGAAGCGCCGCCCATCGGCTTTTTCTTTTGGCCTATGGTTAGCTTTAGCTAATAAGCAAGCGCTAACAAACTATAGAGATTGGCAAAAAACATTAGGAGGATCTTAACTATGGAATCTATTGCTGTTATTTTCTGGTCCGGCACCGGCAACACCGCAACCATGGCGCAGGAAGTCGTGGCTGGCACCGGTGGCCAGGCAAAGCTCATCAACGTCGCCGACACCAACGCTGACGAGGCCGCTGCCTATGACAAGCTGGCTCTGGGCTGCCCCTCCATGGGCGACGAGGTCCTGGAAGAGGACGAAATGGAGCCCTTCTTCACCGCACTGGAGGGCAAGATCTCCGGCAAGAAGGTCGTTCTGTTCGGCTCCTACGACTGGGGCGATGGTCAGTGGATGCGTGACTGGGCAGAGCGCACCAAGAAGGCCGGTGCTGTCCTGGCTGCTGACCCCCTGATCGTGAACCTCTCCCCCGACGCAGACGGCAAGGCAAAGTGCCGCGAGCTGGGCAAGGCTCTGGCTGACGCCTGATCGGTTTCCCCCTCTTTTTCTTCGTGGAACATACGACACCTTCTGATACATCGTGTTCTGAACATTCTTAAAAAGGGCGGCCTGCCCGACCTGCTTCCGCAGGTCGGGCAGGCCGTTCTTTTGGTTTGTTTATCGTTTACTGACAGGCGGACAATACATTATAATAAAGTCCGCTCGTGCTGTCCGCCGGGAGATTCCCCAGCCGCCACAGGGAGACGGAGGTCACGCCGAAGAGCTTGGCCAGCTGGACCTTTTCGCCCACGCTGCGGCTGTCCTCATACCAGACGAACCAGTGCTTGCCGTCCTCAGTCTGGTAGGTCAGGTAGGGGTTCCGGTAGGTATCCGACCAGCCCATGACCGCGCCGCCTTTGAGTCTCGTCAGGATCGTGGCCACCGTGGGGAAGGTCGGCGTCTCCGAAACGAGCTTGCCGCTGGCATCCACCTGCCAGGCGTTGGCGGCGGAGCTGATGGCCAGAGCCAGCTTGCTCGTGTCCTGCACGCCGGTGGTGGGATCGGTGGCCGCCCGGAGCGAATAATAGACCGATTGGAACGGCGTGAG
Organism: uncultured Mycoplasmatota bacterium; assembly: GCA_963606215.1. Lineage (GTDB taxonomy): Bacteria > Bacillota > Clostridia > Oscillospirales > Oscillospiraceae > Evtepia. The sequence continues at coordinate 1,802 of CAVCXN010000237.1, forward strand.
GGCCGCGTTCTTATAATAGGTCGTGCCCACATAGCCCGTCAGTTTAGAGGGCTGGTAGTCATGGGCCATTAAAATGACCTTGTCCGCCAGGTCACCGATGGCCCGGTAGTCATAACCGTTGTAGTAGGACCCGTCCGCCGTGGCGGGCATGACGGCCACCGCCAGGCGCAGGTTTTCCGCCTTGAGCTGCTGGGAAAGCACCTGCAAAAACGCCGTGAAATTGGCCTTGTTGGTGCTGCCGGCCAGCCCCTCAAAGTCGATGGTCACGCCGGTGTAGGGCGAGCTGCCCAGGTCCTCATAAATTCGGGTGGCTTCGGTGAGAATGGCCTGGACCGCCTGGCTTCTCCCGTTGGCATCCGCCAGCAACGCGGTCAAGGCCCCGCCGGTATTGTCCATGAAGACGGAGAGATTCAGCTGGCAGCCGTTGGCCTGCATCTGCTCCACCGCGTCGGCATATCCAGCGGGGATAGCATAAACATTACCGCCGGAAGTGGTTGTGTTCAAAATGGCCCCGGTGTCAGTGGAATAGGTCATCCGGCTCCACCCCAGGCTGACGGCATCCATGCTCTGGGTCAGTCCAATTTGACTGTAGGACGAGATGGCATAGAAGCCGTGGAGCCAGCTGGTTTTCGCCGTGTACTTCTCATAGATGCGGACCAGCATCGTTGCCGCCTGCTCCCGGGTGGCGGAGGCGGCGGGGGCGAACTGGGTGGCAGAGACGCCGTTGGTCAGGCCGATGTCATAGGCTGCAGTGATATAGCCCCTGTTGCTTTTCACATCGGTGAAGGGGATGGCGTAACTCCCGGCCTGTTCCGCCACGGACTGGTAGCCCAGGGCGCGGACTAAAATCACTGCCATATCCTCCCGGGTGATGGCAGCGTCGGGACGGAAGGTCCCCCCTTTGTCCAGAGCGCCGTGCTGGACGGCGGCGGAGATCGCCCCCTCTGCCCAGTGGTCTTTGGTGTCCGTAAAGCCAGAGGCGGTGGCCGTTTTCGTGTCCCAGCCCAGCATTCGGGCCACCACAGTGACGAACTGGGCACGGGTGATGGTCTTGCCCAGGCCGAAGGTGTTGGCCGTCATGCCGGACATGAGGCCATAGGTCTTGGCCGACTGAATGGAGGCCGCGGCCCAATGGCCGTCGGGCACGTCCGTATAGCCCCCCGCCGCCAGCGCCGCGCCGGAGGTGGCCAGCAGAGCGAGGGTCAAAAGCAACGCAAAAATACGTTTCATGTTGTCTCCTTTCCAGGGTTTTACAGTTGCGGAAGTTTGCCCCCAAAGGATAGCAAACTCTGGGGAAAAAGGCAAGCACAGGACCCCACAAACATGACGAAATTCCTGCAAGACGGCCGGGATTCCGGTTGACAAAGATTCTAGGCACCTTTATAATAAGGAATGGCCTTTGAAGGAAAAGGCCCAACGACAACGAATTCAACGGATAAGTGAGGTGAAACAAGATGGACGCAGGCGGTAGTAACGGCACTTTGGCAGGCCGAAGTTGCACCCGGACAGAGGTGCCGGAACGACCGGCGTCCCCTTGTCCGTTCTAAACTGAAATACCGGTCTGCCGGGTGTCTTACTCCTGCTCTGAAACTGGGCGCTGTGCCAACGCCTTGAAACGCAAGGGAGGAGATGCCAATGGCAGAGAGAACCATTGTCACGCTGGGGGACACCCTGGCGGCCCTGGTGGAGGGCAAAAAATACACCACCCTGCGGGACATTCTCGTGACGATGAACGCGGTGGACGTGGCCGCCATCTTCGAGGATATGCCCCAGGAAAAGCTGCCCCTGCTCTTTCGGCTGCTGCCCAAAGAGCTGGCCGCAGAGACGTTTGTCGAAATGGACCCGGAGACGCAGGAGCTGCTGATCCAGGGTTTTTCCGACAACGAACTGAAAGACGTTGTGGACGAATTATATGTCGATGACGCCGTGGACATCGTCGAAGAGATGCCCGCCAACGTCGTCAAGCGCATCCTAAAGCAGGCAGACCCTGAGATGCGCAAGATGATCAACGAAATTCTGAAATATCCCGATGACAGCGCCGGAAGCATCATGACCACGGAGTATGTGAGCCTCCGGCCCAACATGACCGTGGAGGAAGCCATCAAGCGCATCCGCCGCGTGGGTGTGGACAAGGAAACGATCTACACCTGCTACGTCACCGAGTCCAACCGGAAGCTCATCGGCATGATTTCCATGCGGACCCTGATCCTGGCCGACGACGACGACGTGATCGAAGACATCATGGAGTCCAACGTCATCTCCGCCAACACTCTGGAGGACCAGGAGAGCGTGGCCCAGATGTTCACCAAGTACGACTTCAGCGCCCTGCCCGTAGTGGACCAGGAAAATCGCCTCGTCGGTATCGTCACCGTCGATGACGCCATCGACGTCTTGCAGGAAGAGACTACGGAGGACTTCGAAAAGATGGCTGGTATGGCCCCCTCCGACAAGCCCTACCTGCGCACGGGCATCATCGAGACCTGGAAATCCCGTGTCCCCTGGCTGCTGGTGCTGATGCTGTCGGCCACGCTGACCAGCATGGTCCTGACCAGCTACGAGACTTCTTTGGCCGCCTGCACCGTTCTGACCGCCTTCATCCCCATGCTGACCGGTACCGGCGGTAACAGCGGCACCCAGGCGTCCACCGCCGTCATCCGTGGCCTGTCCCTGGGGGAAGTCGAGTTTTCCGACACCCTGCAAGTTATCTGGAAAGAAATTCGGGTGGCAGTGATGTGCGGCATCACCCTGGCCGCCTGCAACTTCGTGAAGCTCATGGTGGTGGACCGCATCATTCTGCACAACACCGGCGTGACCGGCACCGTAGCCTTCGTCATCTGCCTGACCATGGTCTTCACCGTCCTGTGCGCCAAGACCGTGGGCTGTCTGCTGCCCCTGCTGGCCGAGCGCATCCACCTGGACCCGGCAGTGATGGCCAGCCCCTTCATTTCCACCGTGGTGGACGTGGTCACCTTGATCATCTATCTCCAGGTCGCCCGCGCCATCTTGCATATCTGAGCAAACAAAGACCGCTTCGGCAAGCACCGATCAAAACCCGGTGCTGACCAAAGCGGTCTTTTCATTCAGGTACCGAAAAACTCCGTAGGGGCCGCAGACCTCTGCGGCCCGCCCGTACCACCT
>CAVCXN010000237.1:4949-9116 GCA_963606215.1 uncultured Mycoplasmatota bacterium
GGCAAGCACCGATCAAAACCCGGTGCTGATCAAAGCGGTCTTTTGATTTTTGTTTGAATTAGCCCTTATAAGCCTTGCCCGTGGTGGAGATGGGGTCGATCCGCAGCAGAGCGGTCTTGTCGAACATCTTCTCGATCATCTTGAAGCCGATCTCCTCATATCCGTGGTGCTTCTGGGTGACAAATGCCTCCAGCGCCGCCTGCTTTTCAGCCCGGTCCTCTATAAAGACAGCCGTGCCTGTCATGACCACGCTCTCAAAGGCCGCTGTGATCTTGCTGGGAATGATCTCGGCAGAGATGATGGCAGAGAAGCAGCACTTGGGGTCCCGCTTCAGGCACTCGATCTTATACCCATAGGGTGCGGAGTGAATGTACAGCTTGTCATCCACAATGATATAGTTGATGGGGGTGGCATAGGGATAGCCGTCATCGCCCTGGACAGACAGGGTGCCGTGGTCGCCCTTCTTCAGAATGGCCATGGTATCGGCGTCGGAAAGCTGGCGCTGGGCCTTGTGCATCTTATGTTCCATGAAAAATTTCCTCCTTTGTTTCTGTGCTTGGATACGTTTAGTATAACAAAAAACCGAAAAATCGACTGTTGCAGTTGCATCATTTTCCAAACTAATTTACAATGGAAGCCGTTGGAGGTGTCACCCATGAACGTGAACGCATTGCAGCGGGACTGCCCCCTCTTCCGGGGCATTTCGACGGAGGACCTGACGGCCATGCTGGGCTGTCTCAGCGCCCGGGAGATCGCCCCCCACCGGGGGGACTTCATCATGCGCACGCCGGAAGAGCACCCCCTCATGGGGGTGGTGCTGGAGGGCGAGGTGGAGATGATCAGCGAGGACCTCTTCGGTAAGAAATCCCTGCTCACCGTCCTGCCGGTGGGGAGTCTCTTCGGGGAGAGCTACACCTGCGTCAAGGCCCGCCGCCGGACCATCGCCTACCAAGCCCGCGCCCACTGCCGGGTGCTGTTATTGGATTACGACCGCATCCTGCACGCCTGCAAGCTGGTCTGCCGCTTTCATCACCGGATGATCGAGAACATGGTGGAGCTGATCGCAGAGAAAAACCTGACCCTGGTAGAAAAGCTGGAGGTCGTCTCCCGCTCCACCATCCGGGAAAAGCTGCTGACCTACCTCACCCGCCAGGCGGAAGCCGCAGGCAGCAAGACCTTCACCGTCCCCATGGGCCGTGTGGCCCTGGCCGAATACCTCTGCGCCGACCGCTCCGCCATGACCCGGGAATTGGCCCACATGAAGGCGGAGGGCCTCATCGATTACAACAAACGAACGTTCACCCTGCTTTACAAATCCACAGGTTGGTGCTAGGATAAGAAGGAAATTCGCGCACAGAAAGGAAGATACCCATGAAGCACGGATTGGTGATGGAAGGCGGCGCCATGCGGGGCTTGTTCACCGCGGGCGTCATCGACGTGATGATGGAGCAGAACATCGTCCTTGACGGGGCCGTTGGCGTCTCGGCGGGGGCTGTGTTCGGCTGCAACTATAAATCCCACCAGATCGGGCGGGTGCTGCGCTACAACCTGACCTTTTGCCAGGACCCGAGATATTGCAGTATGCGCTCGTTGATCAAGACCGGCGACCTCTTCGGGGCAGACTTCTGCTACCGGCAGATCCCGGACACCCTGGACGTGTTCGACAAGGAGACGTATGCCAACTCCCCCATGGATTTCTACGTGGTGGGAACCGACGTCCGCTCCGGCCGACCGGTGTATCACAACTGCTTGAAGGGCGACTACGAAGACCTGGACTGGTTCCGGGCCTCAGCCTCCATGCCCCTGGCGGCCCAGATCGTCTCTGTGGGCAACCGGAACCTGCTCGACGGCGGCATCGCCGACTCGATCCCCCTGAAATTCATGCAGGCCCAGGGCTATGAGAAAAACGTAGTCATCCTGACCCAGCCCCTGGACTATGTGAAGGAAAAGAACAAGCTCCTGCCCCTGATGAAGGTGGTCTACCGCCAGTACCCCAACCTGCTCAACACCATGGCCAAGCGGCAGGACGCGTACAACGCGTCCACCGCCTACGTCCGGGAGCAGGAGGCGGCGGGCAAGGTCTTTGTCCTCCGGCCGGAGGCCCCCCTTGACATCCACCGGGTGGAGCATGATAAAGAAAAAATCCAGGCGGTCTATGACCAGGGCCGGGCCATCGCTAAGGAACAGCTGGACGCCCTGCGCGCCTTTTTGCGCGAGGACGGCACTGAGATGCCCACACCCACCCCGGGACCCGCCGCAGAGACAGAAGGAGAATGACCATGGCAGAAAACACACGGGAAGCCCAGCTTCAGGGCCTCGCCACCGAGTGGCGCACCATGACCTACAACTGGCGGGACTGCGCCCTGTACGCCCTGGCCGTGGGCGCCAAGGGTGACGAACCCCAGTACACCTATGAGAACGGGATGCAGACCATCCCGACGTTTGGGGCCACCCCCTATTGGGGCACGGTGAACGTGACCCCCAGGTTCCCCCGGCCCCGGGCCATCCCGGTGGTGGTGGAAGAGCTGCTCCAGCCGGAGCGCTCCTATGTGAACCTGGACTATGAGTTTTTGTACCACCGCCCCATCCCGGCGGTGAAAGGCTCCTTCGTCTACCGGGATGTGCTGACCGACCTCTTCGACCGGGGCGAAGGCCGGGGCATGGCCGTGCGCTCCCAGGTCGAGGTCTTTGACGAGGGCGGCACGCTGCTGTGCACCAACCGCTGCACCACCCTCTTCCCCACCCTGGGCGGCTACGGCGGCCAGCCCATGCCCCGCGGGGCCAGCTGGATCCCGGAGCGGGACCCCGACCTTGTGATCGAGGACCTCATCGGCGCGGCGCAAAACCTGCTCTACCGTCTGACCGGTGACACGAACCTGGTCCACGTGGACCGGGAGGTCGCCGTGAGCCGGGGGCTGGACGGCCCCTTCGTCCATGACCTGTGCGCCTACGGTTACGTCTGCCGTCTGGCCACCGCCCGGCTCTTCCCCGGCCACCCGGAGAAGCTCAAGCGGATGTTCGCGGCCATGAAGACCGTTCTCTATCCCGACACCCCCGTGCAGCTCCACCTCTGGAAGCTGGAGGAGGGCAAGGCGGCCTTCCGCTTCGTCAACGCCGGAACAGGCAAGGCCATTCTCGACCGCGGCGAGCTGGAATGGCGGTAAGACTGCCTTGAAACAGACAAAAGCCAAAGTCCGACTCTGCGCTAGAGCCGGACTTTGGCTTTTTCTTTCACGTTATCTTCTCGTTGTCTCTCACACAACTTCGCCCTCACCAGGCGCAGAGTTGGCGTTGGACCACTCCTTCTCCAGGGCTTCCCAATCCCGGATGGGCAAGGTCTTGCTCCAATATTCCTTCTCAGAATTGCTCTTGTTCTTGTCCGTCTCATGGGAGTTGGTGGCCTCCTGCATGTCGGCGTAGTACCACTTGCTGGTGTCCATGTTGTCCGGCCAGCGGAGCATATCCTCGTCCAGGCCGTCGTTATGGGGGTGACGGTTCAGGGTGCGGTTGACCAGCGTCACTGCCTCGGCGCGGGTGATGTAGCGGTCCGGCCCAAAGGTCCCGTCCTCATAGCCCTTCACCAGGCCCTTGTCGGCGGCGTTGTTGATGTAGTCCCGTGCCCAGTGGTCCTTGATGTCCGGGAACAGGTCCTCCCCTTCATACACGCCGCTGAAGAAGCGGATTGCAATGGTCGCAAACTCGGCGCGGGTGATATACCCGTCGGGCTGGAACGTGCCGTCCTCATAGCCCTTCAAGATCCCGGCCTTGGTCAGCGTTGAAATCGCGTTATTATACCAAGCGCTTCTCTTCACGTCGGAGAAGCCGCTGACCTGGTTCCAGTTTGCCACCCGGTTCTCCTCGGTCAGCATGCGGAAGTAGATTGTCGCCACCTCTGCGCGGGTGATCTTCCCCTCCGGTCGCACGGGCTTCTTGGTCTGGTCGGTGGTGGGTTCCCCAGTGTAATAATCCACGGGGTAGCCGATGATGTAGCCGTAGTGGTTCTTCAGGTCCAACCCAGTAGGCTCGTCGCCGCCGGGGGTGTGACCACCGCCGCCGCGCTTGTAGGTATTGGTAATTGTATAGCTAACAACGTTTTCTTCCTGGGACTCGTTCTTTGTAATCTCTGTTTCATACTTAGTCACAGCATTTTCCGTGACAGTATAAGTA
>CAVCXN010000238.1:0-6869 GCA_963606215.1 uncultured Mycoplasmatota bacterium
CTGTGGTATAAATGGAGTTGGTAGTCAGCACGGCAATGGTTTTGCCCTGGGCCGCCATCGCCAGGGTCTGGCCGTCCAGCTCCAGCGCTCCATAAGCCCGTCCGTCCGAGCCGACCGTCACCAGTGTGCCGGTGCTGCCGGAGGAGGAGGGGGAGAGGTAAAGCGCGGCGTAGCCGTCCCCTTGCAGAGAACCCATTTTTAGATATTGGCCCTTGTAATCATAGCTGGCGGTGATGACGCCGCTGGAATCCAGGATCATTACACTCTTGTCGCCCAAGATCCAGCACCGCCCCGCGCTCCGGATCGATAAGACCACGTTAGAACCCAAAGAAATGGTTCGGGTCGGTTCCTCCCGGGAGGAGATGGTGTAGTAGAGCAGAGTGTTTTCAAAGGCCCCGTCCGCCTGCCCGGGGGAGACGAGATAGACGCCCCGGCTGTCCGGCGTCACCACGGCGTCGGAGATGTACCGGCTGGAAAGACGGATGGTCAGGACGGATTCAAAGTCTCGGTTATACACCGTGACCACGCCCTTGTAGCCGCTGGCCTTGCTGGTCACGGCAACCCATCCCTTTTCGTTGATCGTCGCGCAGAGAAGGGATTCCTCCTCCGGCAAGGTCAGCTCATGGAGCAGGGTCTCCCCCTTGACCACCTTCAGCTCTCGTCCGCCTACGTCATATACCACGGCGTAATCGCCGGAGGCATTCAGGGCGGGGGAGGACATGGTAACGGACTGCTTCAGCTTCACCGTCCCCGTGGGGGAGACAACTTGAATTTGCGACTGGGTGCCGATGAGCAGGTCGTCCCCCATGCCGAGAAACAGGCTGCTGGCCTGGGCGTTGTGGGAGAAGCTGCTGTCGGACTGGGAGTAGGCGATCCAGCGGAAAAAGCTGGTGAGGTTCGAGCGGAACACCGTGGCCGTCAGCAGGCCCAGCAGGACCACCACAGCCACAATGAGCAGGCCCACCCGCTGCTTGCGGGTGAGCTTGGTCTGGGGCGTCAGCTTGTTTGGGATTTGGTTCATACGCACACCTCCGTGGGTCTGCAAAATGCGAGTAAAAAATCAGGGTAGGTCAGGGATGGGGTACCAGAGGTTGGTCATGTACAAGCCCTGGGGCGGAGCTGTCGGCCCGGCGTCAGTCCGGTTGCGGCCTTCTAACAGGGCGGGGATGTCGTCGGGGGAGAGCTTTCCCTCCGAGGCATAGACGCAGGTTCCCACCATGGCCCGGACCATGTTGTACAAAAATCCATCGGCGCACACCCGACAGACGATCATCTCCGGCTGCTTGGGGATCCGGGCGATGTCAAAGTAGTGGACGGTGCGCACGGTCGTTTTCGTCTCGGTCCCCACCGAGCGGACGCTGGCGAAGTCATGGGTACCCACAAAATGCTGGGCGGCCCGGTTCATCACGTCCGCGTCCAGGTGCTTGGGATAGAACCACACCCGGTTGACCAAGAAGGCGTTTCGGATGCGGGAGTTGTAGATGCGGTAGGTATACTCTTTCTTGATGCAGCTGCCGATGGCGTTGAAATCCTCGGGGACTTCTGTGGCCTTAGTGACCACGATATCCCCCGGCAGACGGCTGTTCACCGCCAGGGGGAGCCGGTCACAGGGAATGGTGGACGTGGTGCGGAAGTTGGAGACGTAGCGCTCGGCGTGCACGCCCGCGTCCGTCCGGCCCGCCCCGGTGCATTTGACCGGATGGCCGACGACCTGGGCCAACGCCTTTTCCAGCGTCTCGGCGACGGTGACATCCCGCTTCTGGACCTGCCAGCCGTGGTAGGCTGTGCCGTCGTACATGAGGGTCAGGGCAATGTTTCGTTTCATGCGCATTCCCTCCTTACAGACCAAGGACCACGCGCAGGACCACGATTCCGGCGCACAGGGCGATGCTGAATACGATCAGGCCGTAATCCCGTCCGGCATACCGGAGCTGCCGCAGGCTGGTGCGTCCCTCGTCCCCGTGGTAGCACCGGCACTCCATGGCCATGGCCAGCTCTTCCGCCCGCCGGAAGGACGAGATAAAAAGGGGGATGAGGATGGGGATGAGGGCCTTGGCCTTCTGAATGAGGTTGCCGCTGTCGAAATCCGCGCCTCTGGCTTTCTGGGCGGAAATAATTTTATCCGTCTCCTGGATGAGGGTGGGGATGAAACGCAGGGCGATGCTCATCATCATGGAAAGCTCGTGAACGGGGAAGTTGAGCTTTTTCAGGGGCCGCAGCAGCTTTTCCAATCCGTCCGTCAGCAAAATGGGGGATGTGGTATAGGTCAGCAGCAGGGTACAGGCGATGAGCATCAGGATTCTTAACACCATGAAGCCCGCCTTCCAAATGCCCTCTTCGGTAATCTTGAGGATGCCCCAGCTCCACAGCACCGTGCCGGAGGTATAAAACAGGTTCAAGATGGCCGTACAGACCACGATGAAGACCACCGGCTTCATGCCCTTCAAAAAGACCCTGGGCTGGACCTTGGAGATGCCGATCATGATGAGCAGGATCAGCAGTGTGATGCCATAGGACACCAGCCCCTTGCACAGGAAGATGGCGGCAATGAACAGCACGGTAAAGATAATTTTCGAGCGGGGGTCAAACCGGTGCAGCAGGGAACTTCCGGGGAAATACTGGCCCAGGGTGATGTCTTTGAGCGCCATTTACTGCCCCTCCTTTTTCTTCTGCCAGGCGGCGAGAAAGGCTGCCTTGGCCTGCTCCACGGTGTAGACCGCCGGGTCGATGTCCACGCCCAGCGCCCGGACGCGGGAAAAGACCCGGTTCATGGCAGGCACGCCCAGACCCAGCTTTTCCAGCTCCGCCCCGTGGGAGAACACTTCCCGGGGCGTACCGATGTAGGGCAGCTTGCCGTAGCTCACCACCACCAGCCGGTCGGCCAGCCGCGCTACGTCCTCCATGGAGTGGCTGACGATGATGATGGTGGCGTTGTTGGCCTGACGATAGGCTTCAATATTGTCCAAAATGCTGGCGGCTCCGGCGGGGTCCAGTCCGGCGGTCGGCTCATCCAGCACCAGAACCTTCGGCTCCATGGCGATGACGCCCGCAATGGCGACCCGACGCTTCTGTCCGCCGGACAGCTCAAAGGGGGAGCGCTCCAGCACGTCCTCTTTCAGGCCCGCAAACTCCGCGGCACGGCGCACCCGGCGGTCGATCTCGGCCTCGTCCAGCTTCATATTTTTGGGCCCAAAGGCGATGTCCCGGTAGACCGTCTCCTCAAAGAGCTGGTACTCCGGGTACTGGAACACCAGCCCCACCTGAAAGCGGATGTCATGGGTGAGGGCTTTGTTGGCCCAGATGTCCTGCCCCTCAAAGAGAACCTGGCCGCTGGTGGGCTTGGCCAGGCCGTTGAGGTGCTGGATGAGGGTGGACTTGCCCGACCCCGTGCGGCCGATGATGCCCAGGTATTCGCCCCGGTAGATATCCAGGTCGATCTGGTCCAGCGCCCGCTGCTCAAAGGGGGTGTTGGGGCTGTAGATATGGGTCAGTTGTTTTAATGAAATGATCGGTTCCAACGGCGTTACTCTCCTCCCAAATGGGGCGATCTCGTCAGCAGGTCCGCCAGGACTTGGGCGCAGGCTTCGTCACTGATGGCGTCCAGGGGGACGTCGAACCCCTCTTGTTTCAGCTCGTAGAGCAAGGCCACCGTCTCCGGCACAGCCAGCCCTGCATTGCGCAGGGTGTCCACATGCTGGAAGACCTGGGCAGGGGGGCCGTCGTCGATGATGTGCCCGCCGGTCATGACGATGAGACGCTGGGCTTGGGCGGCCTCGTCCATGTGGTGGGTGATGAGCAGAACGGTGATGCCGTATTTCTCGTTCAGCGTGCGGATGGTCTCCACCGTCTCCCGCCGCCCCACGGGGTCGAGCATGGCGGTAGCCTCGTCCAGGACGATGCAGCGGGGCATCATGGCGATGATGCCCGCGATGGCCACGCGCTGCTTCTGCCCGCCGGAGAGCAGGTGAGGAGAGTGCTCCCGCAGCTCATACATGCCCACCATCTTGAGGGCCTGGTCCACCCGCTGGCGAATTTCATCGGGAGGCACGCCCAGGTTTTCCGGGCCGAAGGCCACGTCTTCCTCGACGACGCTGGCGACGATCTGGTTGTCAGGGTTCTGAAAGACCATGCCGACCTTGCCCCGGATATTCAAGAGGTTCTCCGGGTCGCTGGTGTCCAGGCCATCCACCCACAGCTTTCCCTCCGTAGGGGTGAGCAGGGCGTTGATGTGCTTGGCCAAGGTGGACTTACCGGAGCCGTTGTGCCCCAGAATGGCCACGAAGGATCCGGCTTCGATCTCCAGGCTGATGTCATCCAGCACCGGGGGATGTCCCGCCGGTTCGTCGGGGTAGCGGAAGGTCACATGTTCTGCTTTGATGATCGGATCGTTTGTCATAGGTGCTTGTCCTCACTGTGCCCCTGCTGTCCAGCGTCCGCTGGCACCGCAGGGGAGGATCAGCCCGTTTTCGCTCACGGGCAGGCCCAGCTCCTGGCTGGCGGTCTGGCCGCCGTACCGGGGGGTGAGCAAGGTTTCCAGGATATAGGTCAGTACAGAGGGGGCCAGGCCCGTGGTGTAGGAATTGATGAGAAAGAAGAGGGGCTTGTCCGACAGCACGCCGGAGACCAGCTCCACAAACGGATAGAGGTTCTCTTCCAGCTTCCAGATTTCCCCGGAAGGTCCCCGGCCGTAAGACGGGGGGTCCATGATGACGGCGTCATACCGCCGCCCTCTGCGAATTTCCCGCTCCACGAACTTGGCGCAGTCGTCCACAATCCAGCGGATGGGGGCGGACTCTAAGCCGGAGCTTTTCGCGTTTTCCCTGGCCCAGCTCACCATGCCCTTGGCCGCGTCCACGTGGCACACAGAGGCCCCCGCTGCGGCACAGGCGATGGATGCCGCGCCGGTGTAGGCGAAGAGGTTCAGCACGGAGATGGGACGGCCTGCGTTTCTGATCTGCTCCATGGCAAAGTCCCAGTTGGCGGCCTGCTCCGGGAAGAGGCCCGTGTGCTTGAAGTTCATGGGCCTGATGTTAAAGGTCAGCTCTTTATACTGCACCTGCCAGCGCTGGGGCAGCTCTTTCTTCACCCACTGCCCCCCGCCGGTGCGGGAGCGGGCGTAGCGGGCGTCGTATTTCTTCCAGCCGGGGTGACGGCGGGGGGTGTTCCAGATGGCCTGGGGGTCCGGGCGGACCAGGGTATACTTGCCCCAGCGCTCTAATTTCTCTCCCTGGCCGCAATCCAGCAGCTCATAATCCTTCCAATCGGTAGACGCCCACATACGATGATCTCCTCCATACAACTAGATACTGAACAATCTAAAAAATTATAGCATTCCGAAGCCATTCCGTCAATCAAAGAAAGCGTTCCGGGAGAAAATCGGATAAAATATTGTATCCCCGGAGGAAATATGGTACACTACAGAAAAATCGTCCCGAGAATGATCTCAAGAGGTTAACTTATCCCGAACTTTGCCGGGGCCGCAGCACACCTGGGACGCCTGGAGCAGGAGGAAGCACTTATGAACGAAAACGCCGGTCAGTTCCGCACCGCAGCCTTTGGCGGCTTCAACCGCCAGGACGTGCTGGACTACATCGAGAAATTGACCCAGGAGAACCAGGAAAAAAACCTGGAGCTGGAACGGGCCTTGGAGCGGGAGGAGACGGTCCGCACCCAGTCCGAAGCCCGCCTCGCCGAGGCCGAGGAGCAGGCAGCGGCCCGGGAAGCGCTTTCAGAAGAGCTGGAAAAGCTGAAAAAAGACCTGGCCGAAACCAAGTCTGCGCTGGAAGAAAAGACCCGCCTGGCCAATGACCTGCAAAGGCAGGTCCGGGAACTGGAACCCGAGGCCAAGTCCTGGCAGCGGCTCAAGGATACCGCCGGGGATATTGAAGTCTCCGCCCATGAGCGGGCCCAAGTGACCATCCAAAATGCCCAGGCCCACGCCGCCGAGATTCGAGCCGACAGCGCCCACTGGGTCCTGGACATTCAAACCCGCTGTGATAAGCTCCGGGCCGATATGCAGAGCGCCATCACCTCCGTCGAGACAGAGCTGGACAGCGTCCGCGCCGCCTTCGGCCGCGCCCAGACGGATATGGACCGGATCCAGGACGCCCTCTCCGACCTGGTGGCCAGCGCGGGGGAGGACGCTGCGGAAGAGACAGAGTGAAGACAACGATGGGAGGTGTCACTCGATGAGCAGAGAGACAGAAAAGGTTTTGAAGGAGATTCAGAAGTTTCTTGCGCTCCATGAAGATGGGATTACGGATGAAGAAAGCCTGAGCCGGGTGGCGAATCAGTTTCTGGAAGAATATAACGGCCATTATCCAAAACGTGAGAACACGGCCCCGGAAACTGCGGATGACTACCTGGAGCTTGCGGAGCAGGCGACGTCGAAGAAAAAGTGCCTGGAATATCTCCGGAAGGCAGTGGAGCTGGAGCCGGAGCATGTGGACGCCCAGCTTCAGCTGATTGCCCACACCCTGGAGGACAAGCCGGACAAGCAGCTGCCGGCACTTCGAAAGCTCCTGGAAACAGCCGCCAAGCCGTTGGAGCAGGAAGGCTACTTCCAGGAGGATGTCGGTGATTTCTGGACAATCCTTGAGACCCGTCCGTATATGCGCGTCCGTCAGGCATACCTCGACGCGCTGATCTCCTGCGGTATGATCCGCTGTGCCATCGACGAGGGCGAGGCGCTTCTGAAGCTGTGTGAGAACGATAATCTGGGAATTCGCTATCAGCTGATGCATCTGTACGCCTATATGGAGGATGAAATGCACGCGCTGGCCCTTCATAAGCGGTTCGACTCCTATGAGGAAACGCAGATGCTTCTGCCGCTGGCGGTTCTGTATTACAAGCTGAACCAGTTTGACCGG
>CAVCXN010000239.1:0-5253 GCA_963606215.1 uncultured Mycoplasmatota bacterium
AAATCCGTCAAAACGATCCCCGTCAGCTTCAGCACATCCTCCCCCTTCTTCAGCCGCAGAGAAAGATACGGCTTTTCTCCCGCCGAGAAGAGCAGGCGGCCCTTATACTTTTCCAGGCCGCACACTGCTGCGATGCGGGCGAAGTCTGGGTTGGGGAGGGAGAGACGGACGCTGCTCTCTTTCTGGGCCAGCTCCGTGATGCCCAGAGCGGCGGCGCGGGAGCGGAGGAGGGCGATGGCGATGAGGTTTGTGACGCCCTTGGGCGGCTCGCCGTAGCGGTCGATGAGCTCGTCGGTGATGTCGTCCCCCTCTTCCTGGGTGCGGACCCGGGCCATGCGGCGGTAGAGGTCCATGCGCTGCTCCGGGGAGGGGATGTACTTCTCCGGGATGGCGGCGGGGACGGCGAAGTCCGCGGTACACCAAGTCTGCTTTGGGACGGGCTTGCCCTGCTCTTCCAGGACGGCTTCTTCCAGCAGGCGCAGGTAGAGGTCATAGCCCACGCTCATGAGGAAGCCGGACTGCTCCGGACCGAGCAGGTTGCCGGCCCCGCGGATTTCCAGGTCCCGCATGGCGATCTTGAAGCCGGAACCAAAGGCGGCATATTCCCGGATGGCGGAGAGACGTTTGTTTTGGTCCTCCGTCAGGATCTTGTTGGGGCGGTAGGTCAGGTAGGCCGAGGCCCGCCGGGTGGAGCGGCCCACCCGTCCCCGGAGCTGGTGGAGCTGGGCCAGACCGAAGTTTTCCGCATTTTCGATGATGAGCGTGTTGGCGTTGGGCAGGTCGATGCCCGTTTCGATGATGGTGGTACAGACGAGGATATCCAATTCTCCGTCGGTCATCTGGCTCATGATATCGCCCAGCTGTTCCTGGTCCAGCTTGCCGTGGGCGGTGCCGATGCGGACCTCTTCACCCAGGAGAGAGCGAATTTTGGCGGCGGTCTGGTCGATGGTTTCTGTGCGGTTGTGGAGGTAGTAGACCTGGCCGCCCCGGTCCAGCTCCCGGCGCATGGCGTCGGCCAGGAGGCCCCAGTCATGTTCGATCACATAGGTCTGGACAGGCTGGCGGTTCACCGGCGGCTGCTCCAATGTGGACATGTCCCGCAGGCCGGAGAGGGCCATGTTCAGCGTCCGGGGGATGGGCGTGGCGGAAAGCGTCAGAACATCGACCTGACTGGTCATCTTTTTGAGCTTCTCCTTGTGGCCCACGCCGAAGCGCTGTTCCTCGTCCACGACGAGCAGGCCCAGATCATGGAACTGGATATCTTTACCCAGGAGCTTGTGGGTGCCGATGAGCAGGTCTACGGAACCCTCTTTCGTCCGCCGGAGAATATCCTTTGTCTGGGCGGCGGTGCGGAAGCGGGAGATCATCTCGATCTGCACCGGGAAGTTGGAAAAGCGCTTCATGGCCGTCAGGTAATGCTGCTGGGCCAGAACTGTCGTGGGGACGAGCAGGGCGGCTTGTTTCCCCTCCAAAACGCACTTCATGATAGCCCGGAACGCCACTTCCGTCTTGCCGTACCCAACGTCGCCGCAGAGCAGGCGGTCCATGGGGACGGTTTTTTCCATATCCCGCTTGATCTCCTGGGCACAGCGGAGCTGGTCTTCCGTTTCGGGATAGGGGAAGAGGGCCTCGAACTCCTGCTGCCAGGGGGAGTCCGGGGCGAAGGCGTGACCCGCCAGGCGCTGGCGCTGGGCATAGAGCTGGATGAGTCCCTTGGCCATATCTTTCGCGGCTTTCTTGGCGCGGCTTTTGGATTTTTCCCATTCCGTGCCGCCCAATTTCGACAGACGCTTGCGGTTGGGGTCGTCGCCGCTGCCGATGTATTTGGAGACTAAGTCCAGCTGAAGAGCGGGCACATATAAAATATCCGCCCCGGCGAACTGGAGCTTGATGTAGTCCCGGGGGGAGCCGTCCACGGACATCTTCACCATGCCGACGAAGCGGCCGATGCCGTGGTGGTCGTGAACGACCAGATCGCCGGGGGAGAGGTCGGTAAAGGCTTCTAATTTCTGGCGGGTGGTGGAGTCCCTCTTGGCCCGCTTGGGGCGGGGCTTTCGGACGGGCAGGGCTTCGCCCTCGGAAAGGACGGCAAATTTTCCATCCGGATAATCGAACCCGGCAGACAGACCGCCGACGGCCAGGGTGATGCGCCCCGGCTCGGGCAGCTCGTGGAGTAGTTCGTCCACTGCCGTGTAAACTTTCTGCTCCCGGAGCATGGCTTGCAGGGCATCGGCCTTTCTCCGGCTGGACGTGAGAACAACCACGGAGAAGTCCGATTTCTGATAGGCCCGCAAATCCTCCGTCACGGCCTCAAAGCTGATGCCGTAGCCGGGCAGCTGCCGCGCAGTCAGTGACAGCAGAAACGCCGGAGGAACCGGCAGGGAGGCGGTGGTGAAGGAGTCCAGATAGAGCAGAGTGCGCTTGGCCAATGCTGCACACAGCCCCTCCCAAGTCTCAGCAAAGACCGGGTGCTTGCTGGTCAGGACGCCCTGTTCTAACAGGGCCGTGATATCCTCACCCAGCTGCCACAGGTAGTTTTTCGCCCGGTCCGCGACCCGGGGGGTGTCGCACAGGCCGATGAGGGCGTTTTTCGGCAGGTAGTCCGCCGCCGTCGCTACCTGGGAGTAGACCCGGGGCAGGGCCAGGCCTGCGGGGCCTGTGATCGGCTTCCCGTCCAGGGCGATGACTTCCCCGGCGGGCAGCAGCTCGCACGTCTCCCGCTGGGCGGTGCGGCGCTGGGTGACGGGGTCGAAGAGTCCCATGGAGTCGATCTCATCCCCCCAGAACTCCATGCGGATGGGCAGGTCTAAGCCGGGGGAGAAAACGTCCAAAATGCCCCCGCGCAGGGCGAACTGCCCGGGGCCTTCCACCTGGTCACAGCGGGTGTAGCCCGCCCGGGCCAGGAAATCCGTCAGCTCATCTAATTGGCAGACCTGGCCCACCTGGAGCTGACGGCAGGCTTGGGTCAGCGTCTCTGGAGGCATCGTGCGCTGGAGCAGGCCCTCTACCGTGGCCACCAGCAGGGGGCAGGCATCCCGGGCCAGCTGGGACAGGATGGATACGCGCTGATGCTCCCACTGGCGGCTGGTGGTACCCGGGTGGAAGAGGAAATCCCGGGCGGTGAGGACAGGGACTTCCTCGCCCAGAAATGCAGACAGGTCCCCGGCGGCACGTCTGGCCTCGGCGTCGTCGGGACAGACCAGGACCAGGGGGCGTTTCGTGTCCTGATGAAGCCCGGCGGCAAAATGGGTCCGGTGGACGGCGGCCAGGCCGGACAGGGCGAGAGGGCTTTTGCCCTGAAGGATGGCCTGCCGCAGGCGGCGGTAGTCCGCCAGCCGGTCCAGCAGATCGGGGAGCAGGGTGGTGGAACGGGTCACGGGCATAGAACGCCCTCCTTTCGTTTTTTCCCACGCTGCACAGCCCCCACCGTGCGAAACGGTGGGGGTGCGGGGAGATATCGCAGGGACTGATAGACACAGGATAGCACAGCCCCTCTGTCAAAGCATTGGGGATTTGGAATTGGAAATTTGGTCAGCCGTTGAACTGAGCCATGGCCTTGTCGGTTCCCTGCCCGATGAGGCAGGTCACGGCGTCGGCAGCCTTTTTGACGGCGGCTTCCATCGCCTCTTTGTCCGGACCGGTGAACTTGCCCAGAACCCAGGCGGCCATATCGCTGTCGGGCCGGGGCTTGTTGCCCACGCCGACCTTGACCCGGGGGAACTGGTCTGTCCCCAGGTGGGCGATGATATTTTTCAGGCCGTTGTGTCCTCCGGCGGACCCGCTGCGGCGGATGCGCAGCTTGCCCTGGGGCAGGGACACGTCATCCGAGATGACCAGCACCCGCTCCGGAGGGACTTTATAAAACCGCGCGGCCTGGCCCACGGCTTCGCCGGAGAGGTTCATATAGGTTACGGGCTTCATGAACAGGACGGACTTGCCGCCCAGCATGGTTGTGTTGGTCAGGGCCTTGTACTTCACCCGCTGGACGGGGATGCTGGCCCGCTCCGCCAGCTCGTCGATCACGAGAAAGCCCACGTTGTGGCGGGTCCACTCATACTTGGGGCCGGGGTTGCCCAGGCCGACGACGATCCATTCGACAGGCCCGGCTTGTTTGAACGAAAACATAGTGTGTTACCTCAATCGTTTAGAATCAGTTCCAAGTCAAAAATCAGGAAAAAAAGTTCCGCCGCCAGAGGGCAGCGGAACTTATCGGGTGCAAAGTCAGCCGATCACACGAACAGGCGGGACACGGAGTCCTCGTGATAGATGAAGCTGATGGCATCGGCCAGCATGGGGGCAGCGGACAGATACTTGATCTTGTCGCACTTGGTGCCCTCCTTGGCGGGGATGGTGTCCAAGAAGAGGACTTCCTTGATGACGCTGTCCTGGATGCGCTGGATGGCGGGGCCGGAGAGGACGCCGTGGGAAGCGCAGGCATAGACCTCCGTTGCGCCGCCGATCTCCACCAGGGCCTTGGCTGCGCCGCAGAGAGAACCGGCGGTGTCCACCATGTCGTCCAGCAGGATGACGCGCTTGCCCTTCACGTCGCCGATGATGCTCATGACCTCAGAGGAGTTGGCCTTCTGGCGGCGCTTGTCCACGATGGCCATGGTCATGCCCAGCTTCTGGGCGAAGGCACGGGCGCGGGCCACAGAGCCAACGTCGGGGGAGACGACCATGGTGTTCTCGTCGTCGCCGAAGCGGGACTTGAAGTAATCGACAAACAGGGGGCTGCCGAGCAGGTTGTCCACGGGGATATCGAAGAAGCCCTGGATCTGGGCGGCGTGCAGGTCCATGGTCAGCACGCGGTCAGCACCGGCGGTGGTGAGCATGTTGGCCACGAGCTTGGCGGAGATGGGGTCGCGGGGCTTGGCCTTGCGGTCCTGCCGGGCGTAGCCGAAGTAGGGGATCACGGCGGTGATGCGGCCGGCGGAGGCGCGCTTGAACGCGTCGATCATCACCAGCAGCTCCATCAGGTTGTTGTTCACGGGGCCGCAGGTGGACTGGATCACAAACACATCGGAGCCGCGAACGGTTTCGTAAATGGAGACGAAGCATTCTCCGTCAGAAAAGTTGCCGCATTCCAGGTCGCCCAGGGGCAGACGCAGCTCTTTGCAGATGGCTTCTGCCAGAGCGTGGTTGGAGTTGCCGCTGAAAATCTTCAGATCTTTGCCATGTGAGATCATCGTTACATCCCTCTCGATTTCGTAAGTATTTCGCAGGTGGACCGCCGAGCCAATCTCGCGGTGTCGT
>CAVCXN010000240.1:0-3195 GCA_963606215.1 uncultured Mycoplasmatota bacterium
GCCCACCAGCGTGGTGCCCATGCCGATGCAGGCGTCGTCTGTGGATGCCTTGCGATAGACCACCCGGTTCGCATCCTCCGCGGCGGATACGAGCAGTTCCCCCTTTTCCGTGGGCGGCTCCGGTCCGCGCAGGCATTCCAGGTGGGTGCGGAACGTCTCGACCGCCAGTTTACTGGCGATGTCCCCCGCCTTGGCCCCGCCCATGCCGTCGCAGACCACGCCCCAGGCCAGGCCGTGGTCCGGAATGATCTCGTAGGCGCAGGAGTCTTGGTTTTCTCGTCGAACGATCCCTTTGTCCGTCAATCCCCACACAGAAACCATGGGGAATCATCTCCTTTCTCCGTGCTCATGGCCGGCGTTTGGCCTGCTCCCGCAGGGCTTTCCGGCGCAGCTGGCCGCACGAGGCGTCAATGTCGCTGCCCAGCCGACGGCGTACCGTCGCGGTGATGCCCCGCTTTTCCAGCTGCCGCTGGAACTGGGCCACATGGGTGCTGGGCCGCAGGCTGCTCTCCTCCACATAGTTCAGGGGGATGAGGTTCACGTGGGCCACAGTCCCCTCCAAGCGGTCGCCCAGCAGGGCAGCCTGGCGGGGCGTGTCGTTCACCCCGTCGATCATGGCATACTCATATGAGATGCGCCGCCCCGTCTTTTCAAAATACCGGCGGCAGGCCGCGAAGAGGGCGTCTACCCCGCTCCCCCGGTTGACGGGCATGAGGCCGCTGCGCGTTTCATCGTCCGGGGCGTGGAGGGAGACGGACAGCGTGAGCTGTAAGTTCTCTTCCGCCAGCCGGTCGATGCCCTTAATTAAGCCGCAGGTCGAGAGGGAAATATGACGCATCCCAATTTTCATCCCGTTGGGATGATTGACTAAGGTGAGGAACTTCCGCACGTTATCATAGTTATCCAGCGGCTCCCCGATGCCCATGAGGACGATGTTGGAAATGGGCGCCCCAGAGTCTTTCTGGGTAAAAATCACCTGGTCCAGCAGCTCCCCCGCCGTCAGGTTCCGTATCTTGCCCCCCACCGTGGAGGCGCAGAAGGCACAGCCCATCGCACAGCCCACTTGGGAGGAAATACAGACGGAGTTACCGTGGCGATAGCGCATGAGGACCGTCTCGATACAGTTCCCGTCGGCCAGCTGCCACAGATATTTTATGGTACCATCCAGCTTTGAGACTTGCTTTCGGGCCACCACCGGCGGGGTGATGCCCCCGGCCTGGTCGATCTTGGCACGCAGGGCCTTGGGTACATCGGTCATCTCTTCGGTGGAAGCCACGCCCCGGCTGAGCCATTGGAAGAGCTGCTTGCCGCGAAAGGCGGGCTGACCCTGGTCTTTGCACCAGGCGGTAAGCTCCTCCGGAGTCATGGACTTAAAATCAACCCGTTCCGTCATTCGGCCCCCTCCTTTCGGAGCTTGGCCAGGAAAAAGCCGTCGGTCTGTAGGCGCTGGGGCCAGAGGGTACACTGACCTGCGGCCACCTCACCCAGCGGACCAGGCAGCGTGAAGCCCTCCAGATGATACTCCGGATGCTTGGACAAAAACGCCGTCACAACATCCTCATTTTCCGCCTGCAAGAGCGTACAGGTAGAGTAGAGTAAAACACCGCCGGACTTCACATAGAGGCTGACATTATCCAGAATGTCCCCTTGGATCTGGGGCAGACCTGCCAGCTCTGCCGGGTCCTTATAGCGAATCTCCGGCTTCTTACGGATGACCCCCAGGCCCGAGCAAGGCACATCAGCCAGGACTGCATCGAACTTCCCTTCCCAGCCCTTCCGGGGCTTTTTAGCGTCCAGAACTTGCGCCGTGATGGACTGTAAGCCCAGGCGGGCGGCCCCGGCTTCGATGAGCGCTTTTTTATGGGCGTGGAGGTCACAGGCGTGAAGCTCGCCCTCGTCCTTCATACACATGGCGGCGGCAAATGACTTGCCGCCGGGCGCGGCGCAGGCATCCAAGACCTTCTCCCCCGGCTGTAAGCCAGCGGCCAGGACTGCCAGGCGCGCGGCAGGGTCCTGGGGATAGAACATTCCCTCCTGCCAGGCCGTGCGCTGGGTCAGGTCGCCGGTGTCCGTGAGGATCAGACAATCCGGCAGCCAGGGGTGTGGCAGGACGTTGACCCCCTCCCGTTCCAAAGCCAGAACGACCTTGAGCGTTTCAAAGCGGCAGGTGTTCACCTGGACCGTGACCGGCGGCTCGCTGTTGTCCCAGCGGAGCAGGGTTTCCAACTCGTCTTCCGGCAGAGCCTTGGCCCAAGTCTTCACGAGCCACTGGGGGTGGCTGTAGAGCAGGGAGAGATAGGCCGTCCGGCTGCTGCGGTCCAGGGTGGGCAGCTCGTCTAAATTCCGGGCCAGGTTCCGCAAAATGCCGTTGACCAGCCCCCCGGCGCGGGGATTCTTACAATGTTTTTTCGTCAGTTCCACCGATTCATTCACAGCGGCGGTGACGGGGATTTTTGTGAGAAAGAGCATTTGGTACAGCCCTAAGCGCAGGCTGTTGCGCACCTTGCTCTCCATCTTGTGCAGCTTCATGGTTGAAAACTGCTGGATGTAGTGGTCCAGCAAGAGCTTATTCTGGACCACACCAAAGCACAGGCGGGTGGCCAGGGCCGCGTCCCGCTTGTCCAGGTGTTCCTCCTGGATGACTTTTTTCAAATGGCCGTTGGACCAGGCTTTCTGGCGTTCCATCGCCACCAGGGTCAACAGCGCAGCTTCCCGGGCAGACATTCCCTGTCCCCCTCCTTTCCTCTGGGCGCTCAATCCACGGGGATGGGATGCCCGCGCAGGTAATCTGCGGCGGCCATCCGCTTCCCACCGGCGGCTTGCAGGATGTCGATGCGCAGCACCGTGCCCTCGCCGCAGGCAATTTTCAGGCCCTTCTTATCTGCGGCCAGGACGCTGCCGGAGGCTTTCCCCGTCGTCTCATCCAAAACAGCCGTGGCAAAAATTTTGCATTTCACCCCGTTCAGCTCCGCCGTGGCAGAGGGCCAGGGAATGAGGCCCCGTACCTGGTCATGGAGCGCCCGGGCGGGCTTGGTCCAGTCCATGGGGGAAAGCTCCCGGCTGAGCATAGGGGCCAGAGTGACTTGGCTCTCATCCTGGGGGGTACGGGTAGCGGTGCCATCGGCCAGCTTCGCCACCGTCTCCACCAGCAGGTCCGCGCCCAGACGGGCCAGGCGGTCATGCAGTGTCTCCACC
>CAVCXN010000241.1:0-6094 GCA_963606215.1 uncultured Mycoplasmatota bacterium
TGGTCATCGTCCTGCCCCTGGGCGTGGGGGCCGCCATTTACCTGACGGAGTACGCCACCAACCGAAAAGTGGTGGCCATCATCGAGTTCGCGACCGAGACGCTGACCGGCATCCCCTCCATCATCTTTGGTCTGGTGGGTATGCTCTTCTTCCTCCAGCTCATGGGCTTGAAGGCGGGGATTCTGGCCGGCGGCCTGACGCTGGTCATCATGATCCTGCCCACCATCGTCCGCACGACCCAGGAGAGCCTGAAGACCGTGCCCCAGTCCTACCGGGAGGGTTCCCTGGCCCTGGGCTCCGGCAAGTGGCACATGGTCCGCACCGTGGTCCTGCCCAACGCGGTGGACGGCATCGTGACCGGCTGTATCTTAGCCATTGGCCGCATCGTCGGCGAGTCCGCCGCTCTGCTCTTCACCGCCGGGTTTGGCCTGGAGCTGAACAACTTCCTGACCTCGATGCAGGCATCCTCCGCCACCCTGACTGTGGCCCTGTACGTCTACGCCAACGAGCGAGGCGAGACAGGCGTGGCCTTCGCCATCGCCGCTGTGCTGATGGTGCTGGTCCTGATCATCAACTTCTCCGCGACCTTCGCAGGCCGCAAACTGAAACGAAAGGCAGGCTGAGCACGATGACGGAAACACTGCAAGCGCCCAATCTCTTTGTGGGACAAGAGCAGAATATCATTACTGTGGATCACCTGAACCTGTGGTACGGTACCGACGGCAAGACCTCCGCTGCTGACCGGGGCCACCACGCTTTGAAAGACATTAACGTGGACCTGCCCGCCCACCAGATCACGGCCCTCATCGGACCCTCCGGCTGCGGCAAGTCCACCTTCCTCAAGACCCTGAACCGGATGAACGATCTCGTTCCCGGCATCCACATCGAGGGTAAGATCTGTTTTGAAGACCAGGATATTTTTGACAAAGAGCTGGACACCACCTGGCTGCGCAAGCAGGTGGGCATGGTGTTCCAGAAGGCCAATCCCTTTCCTATGAGCATCTACGACAACGTGGCCTACGGTCCCCGGACCCACGGCATCCGCAATCGTGCGGAGCTGGACGAGATCGTAGAAAAGTCTCTGCGGGATGCGGCCATCTGGGATGAGGTCAAGGACCGGCTGAAAAAGAGTGCCCTGGGGCTTTCGGGCGGACAACAGCAGCGGCTGTGCATTGCCCGTGCCCTGGCGAATGAGCCGGCCGTCCTGCTCATGGACGAGTCCACCTCCGCCCTGGACCCCATTTCCACGGCGAAGATCGAGGACCTGGCCGTGGAGCTGAAAGAAAAATATACGGTCATTATGGTTACGCACAACATGCAGCAGGCTGTCCGCGTGTCGGACAAAACTGCCTTCTTCCTGCTGGGAGAGCTGGTGGAGTTTGGCGATACGGACCAGATCTTCTCCGTGCCCAAGGACAAGCGCACCGAAGAATACATCACCGGGAGGTTTGGATGATGCGGGAGAAATTCATCGAGCAATTACAGACCCTCTACCGCCAGATGACCGTCATGGGTGGTCTGTGCCAGCAGGCCATCGCCGTGGCCGTCAAGACCCTGGAAGAGGAAGAAGAGGCCGCCGAAAAGCTGGAGGCCCAGGTCTTCGCCCTGGACGGGGAAGTGGACGACATGGAGCGAGAGATCGAGACCCTCTGCACCAAGCTCCTGCTCAAGCAGCAGCCCGTGGCCGCTGACCTGCGGCGCATCACCGCCGCGCTGAAAATGGTCACGGACTTAGAACGCATCGGCGACCAGGCGTCGGACATTGCCGAGCTTGCCCGCTTCATCCGCAAGGGTGGGCGGCACGAGCATTTGCATGAGATGGCAAGAGAGGTCATCCGCATGGTCAGCGACGCCGTGGAAGCCTTCGTCCACCTGGACCTGGAGCAGGCCCGCGCCGTCATTGCCTACGACGATGTGGTGGACTGCTGGTTCAATCAGATCAAATTGGATCTGGTCGAGCAGATCGCCGCCGACAAAGCCGTAGGAGAGGAGCTGCTGGACATCTTTATGGTTGCCAAATACTTAGAACGAATCGGTGACCACGCCACGAACCTGGCCGAGTGGGTAGAGTACGCCAAGACCGGTGCTCGGTCGAAAGACGGCCACTGGGTCAGCCCGGAAGCGGAGCAGATGGGCAGAATTTAACCAAAAATTAACCCTTCTTTGGTTTTTTATTTTACCTGGTTTTCGTACACTGAAAAACAGGTAAAATTGCTGTAAAAACAAAAGAGAGGGTTATAGAATGGATCTATTCAATGTATTGACTTTGGTCGGGGGCCTGAGCCTGTTCCTGTTTGGAATGAATCTCATGGGCTCCTCTTTGGAACGGCGGGCAGGCAGCAGCCTGAAGACCCTGCTGAGTAAATTGACCTCGAATCAGTTTCTGGGCTTTCTGACGGGCCTGGGCGTGACGGCAGTCATCCAGAGTTCCTCCGCCACCACGGTTATGGTGGTGGGCTTTGTGAACTCCGGCCTACTATCCCTGCGCCAGGCCATCGGTGTCATCATGGGCGCGAACGTCGGAACCACTGTCACGGCCTGGATCCTGAGCCTCACAGGTTTGGACGGCGGGAGTTTTCTCATCCAGCTGCTCAAGCCCACTTCGTTTACCCCCGTTTTGGCCCTCATTGGTGTTGTTCTCACTATGGTGGCCAAGAGCGACAAGAAGAAGGATACCGGCACCATTTTGCTGGGCTTTGCGGTCCTCATGTTTGGTATGGAGACGATGAGCAGCGCGGTTTCCGGTTTGCAGGATGTGCCCGAATTCCGCAATATTTTGCTCATGTTCACCAATCCCATCCTGGGCGTGGCCGCCGGTGCGGTACTGACCGCCATTATCCAGAGTTCTTCTGCTTCCGTCGGTATTTTGCAGGCACTGTCTGCCACGGGGCAGGTGACATATGGCGCGGCGATCCCGATCATCATGGGCCAGAATATCGGCACCTGCGTCACGGCGATGCTGGCCTCTGTCGGGGCCAACAAGAATGCCCGCCGCGCCGCTGTGGTCCACCTGATGTTCAACATTGTGGGCACCGCCGTGTGGCTCTCGGTTTTCTACGGCATCAATGCTGTGGTGCAGTTTGGCTTCCTGGGGGATTCCATCAATCAGCTGGGCATCGCCATCGTCCACAGTATCTTCAACATCCTCTGTACCATCCTGCTCTTCCCGTTCTCCGGCCTGCTGGAGAAGCTGGCCTGCTGTTTGGTCCCCGACAGTAAGGACGCGCAGAAAAGCAGCGACGACAACATTCAGATTTTGGACGAGCGTCTGCTCGCTACCCCCTCCGTGGCCCTGGGCCGCTGCCAGGAGGTCGCTGAGACGATGGCCCGCATCTCCATGGACGCCATGAAGACGAGCTGTCAGCTTATCCAGAACTACGACGCCAAATCCGCTGCTGCTGTCCGCCGCACGGAGAGTGAGGCCGACCAGTATGAGGATATGCTGGGCAGCTATCTGGTCAAGCTGGGCAGCAGTGACCTCACCGCCAAGGACAGCCGCGCCAGTGCGAAGATCCTGCACATCATTGGCGACTTTGAGCGCATTTCCGACCATGCTGTGAACGTGATCGAGTCCGCTGAGGAGATGAAGAGCAAGGGCCTGCACTTTTCTCCCGAGGCCAGCCAGGAGATGCAAGTCATGACCGGGGCTGTGGGCGAGATCATGGACCTGGCCCTGGACGCCTACTTACAGGACGACCCCGCCTTGGCCGCGAAAGTGGAACCCCTGGAGCAGGTGGTGGACGCCCTGAAGGAACAGCTCCGCAACCGCCACATCCTGCGTTTGCAGAAGGGCGAGTGTACCATCGAGCTGGGCTTCGTCTGGTCCGACCTGCTGACCAGCCTAGAGCGCGTGGCCGATCACTGCTCCAACATCGCCGGGTGCGTCATCGAGATGTCCCACGACAGCCTGCACGTCCACGAGTATCTGGACAACGTGAAGGCAGGCAGCAAGGGCTTCCAGCAGGCCTATGATGCCTACGCCCGGAAATACGCCCTGGTGTAAGTTGTTCCGGCACCACGGCTTCCACCGGACCCGCAGGCCCAACCGGTGCGGCCGGTGCCACCGGACCCGAAGGGCCGCAAGGTCCCACCGGACCCCAGGGCCCTCAGGGACCCGCTGCCACCATCACCCCCGCCGCTGCCGTGGCTGACACCACGGATGACACCAACACCGCCACCGTTCTCAACCAGCTCTTGGCAAACCTGAGAGCGGCAGGATTCTTAGCCACCTAAGCAAACGGGAAGGGCTGCTGTAAACACAGGCAGCAGCCCTCTCCGTAACAAATCAAACGCACACCAAGCAGCTTCCCGTTGCTTTGGTGTGCGTTTTTCGATTTTGTTGTTATTAATCGTGTTTTGGTGGGCGGTGAATGGTGTCGTCCAAAAAGCGGGCCTCGTAGATGCGGGTGACGAATTTGCCGAGAACATTGCCCAGCACGGTGCAGCCCGCTCCCACCAGGACGAAGGAGACCACTGCCATTGCGCCCCGCTGCTGTGCGTAGCAGACCAACAGGACAAAGCCGAGGACCAGGAGCACCAGGCCGAGGACCAGGGAAAGGGAAAAGAATCGTGTTGTTTTCATCCTTGTATTACCTCGCGTTATCATCAAAGCGGACCTTGAAATTGCTGCTGCAATAAGGAACCAGGGAAGGGGAAGAGCCTTGACTCTCTGTGTCCAGTATAGCCTTGGCTTACTTTTTTGTCAAGGAAGAATTCCCTACAATGCAAAAAAATGGTAAATTTAAGGAAGGACACACCCCCTGCCGTGTCCGGAAAACCAGGCAGGGGGTAAGCCCTAAGAAGAAAGAAATAGGAAGTGGTGTCGAGGTGTGGCGAAGAACGTCAGTCCAGGGCGTTCTTCTGGGAGACGGGGGTCTTCTTGTCATAGCAGGCGAAGGCATCGGCTACCATCTGCTGGTCGGGCTTGGGGGTAAAGAGGCTGACCACCGGCACGATAATCAGCCCGGCTACCATGGCAAACGCGCCGCAGTTGATCGGGGATTGCAGCAGCGCAGGGAAAGGAAAGGCCCCGGTGGAGTTGGAGATCAGGTTCAGGCACATGATGATGGTGCCGAACAGGAAGGAGACCCAGCAGGCGGCTTTCGTGGTCTTCTTCCAGTACAGGCCGTACAGGAAGGGGGCCAGGAAAGCACCGGCCAGCGCGCCCCAGGACACGCCCATGAGCTGCGCGATGAAGCTGATGGAGTGCTTATACTGGATGATGGCGAGGACCATGGAGATCACCACGAAGACCACGATGAAACAGCGCATGATGAAGACGGCTTGCCGATCATCCATCTTCTTGATGATATTCCCCCGCAGCAGGTCGATGGTCAGGGTTGAGGAGGACGCAATGACCAGGGAGGAGAGGGTGGACATGGAGGCGGACAGCACCAGCACCACCACCACGGCAATCAAAATATCCGGCAGACCGGAGAGCATGGTGGGGATGACAGCGTCGTAGCCGTCGGCGGCAATGTCCAGCTTGTCCGAGAAGAGCCGGCCAAAGCCGCCCAGGAAGTAGCAGCCGCCGGAGATGACCAGGGCGAAGAGGGTGGAGATGATCGTCCCCTTGTGAATGGCTTCCTCGGATTTGATGGCGTAGAACTTCTGGACCATCTGAGGCAGGCCCCAGGTGCCCAAGCTGGTCAGGACCACCACACCCAACAGATTGATGGGGTCCGGACCGAAGAAGGAAGCGTAGATGCCGGGGACGGTGCCGTTGAGGGCTTCGGGGTCGGAGACGGCGGCCATGCTGTGCAGGGCTTCCGAAAAGCCGCCCTGACTATGGAGCACGGCGGCGATGACAGCGACGATGCCCACCAGCATGATGCAGCCCTGCACGAAGTCGTTGATGGCCGTGGCCATGTAGCCGCCGGCGATGACGTAGATGCCGGTCAGAATCCCCATGAGAATGATACAAACGGTGTAATCGATGTGAAAGGCCATGCCGAAGAGACGGGAGAGGCCGTTGAAGAGGGAGGCCGTGTAGGGGATCAGGAAGACGAAGACGATGATGGAAGCACCGATCTTCAAGGACTTGCTCTGGAACCGCTGGCCGAAGAACTGGGGCATAGTGGCGGAGTTAAAATGC
>CAVCXN010000242.1:0-2023 GCA_963606215.1 uncultured Mycoplasmatota bacterium
TCTTCACCCTCATCACCGCCGCCCTGGATTCTGTGACCGGAGGCTACACCTACGACGATATGTTCCGCTATCTCAAGACCGGTCTGACCGGCCCGACCCCAGATGAATGTGACCGCCTGGAAAACTACGTCCTTACCTGGGATATCCGGGGCCGCCAGTGGAGCGCCGAAGCAGGTTGGAAGCGCAACCCCCGCGGCTGGCAGAAAGAGATAACGCCGGAAGACGAAGCACAGCTTGCCGAGCTGAATTCCCTCCGTCTGCGTGTCATTGCTCCATTAGAAAAATTGAAGAAAAATGCCGGAGATACCGTAGGAGAGCAAGTGATATCCCTTTACAAATTCTTGGAAGAGATTCAAGCTCCGGAAGCCCTGGAAGCCCGCAGCGCCGCCCTATTAGCGCAGGGAGAACCCGAACTGGCCCGGGAATACAGCCAGCTCTGGGAAATTTTCTGCGGGGCCTTGGAGCAATGTGCTGCTATGATCGGCGAGATGGAGAGTAGTCTCAGTGATTTCTCCCGTCTGCTTCGTCTCTTGCTCTCCCGCTACACCGTGGGTACCATCCCAGCTTCATTGGACCGCGTGACAGCTGGCGATGCCCAACGCCTGGGCGGAAGAACCTGTCAAGTGCTTTTCCTTGTCGGCGCGGACGACAGCACTATCCCGCAAGTCACCCCTGGCCTGGGCCTGCTGACCGACCACGACCGAGAAATTTTAGAGGGCTACGGACTCGAGCTGGCCCCTCGCACCGAGGAAAAGCTCTCCCGTGAGTACACCATTGTCTACACCACCTGCGCCCAGCCCGCAAAAAAGCTCTATGTCACCTGGCCTGCCCAGGGAGAGACGGGCGGCGAGAAACGCCCCTCGTTTTTGATCGAGCGCTTCGAGACGCTTTTTCCCCAGTGCCAGCGTCAGGAAAAGCCGGCACCCTCTCCGGACCAACTGCGTTCCCTGGCGGCTGGAATTCCGGCCATCCGTGCGGCTCTTTCGGAGGACGCCCGTTCTGTAGCCCTCTTTCGCCATCTGGACCAGGCGTCCCGCTGGCAAAGGGGGCGGCTGTCGCCGGGGGCGGTATCTGCCCTTTACGGGAAAAAAGTCCCCATGTCGGCCTCCCGCATGGATCAATATAAATCCTGCCACTTTGCCTATTTCCTGCGCTACGGCCTGGACGCCCGCGCCCGCCGTCCTGCCGGATTCGATGCGCCGGAATACGGCACCTTCGTCCACTTCGTCTTAGAGCAGGTTCTCCGGGCCGTCAAAGACCAGGGCGGTGCAGGGCAAGTCTCCGATGAGACGATTCAAGACTTCGCGGGCCAGGCAGTGAAAGATTACGTCCGCCTGAAGCTGGGCGGCATGGAGCACCAGACGCCCCGCTTCCGCTATCTCTTCCGCCGCCTGGAAAAGGGTGTCCGCGCTGTAGTCGAAAACGTCATTGCTGAGTTGCGTAATTCTGACTTTCAACCTCTCTGGTTCGAGCTGGGCTTCGGCTACGGCCCGGATAAGGCCCTGCCTCCGGTGAAGATCACCAGCGGCGGCATCACCCTGAGCATCTCCGGCTTTGTAGACCGGGTAGACGGCTGGCGCAACGAAAAAGACGGCCGTCTCTATCTCCGGGTCGTGGACTATAAGACCGGCCGAAAATCTTTCGACCTCACCGAGGTCTGGAATGGTCTGGGCTTGCAGCTCTTACTCTACCTCTTCACCCTGGAGCGGGAAGGACAACCGCTCTTCGGGGAGCAGCCCGTTCCCGCCGGGGTCCTCTATCTCCCAGCCCGGGAAGCCGTTCTCAAAGGCAGTCGAACGATGGATGAAGCTGCCCGACAGAAAGAACTGGACAAAGAGCTGGTTCGCAAGGGCCTTATTTTGGAGGATGCCGATGTGGTAGAGGCCATGGAGCACGGTGAGGGCAGCCTGCGCTTCCTTCCCGTAAAAGTTAAAACCAAAAAGGAAGAGACGACCATCAGCGGCGATGTCTTAGTCTCCGCTGAGAAACTGGGCCGCCTTGACTTACACATTCAAACCATCCT
>CAVCXN010000243.1:0-5535 GCA_963606215.1 uncultured Mycoplasmatota bacterium
GGGACAGATTTCAGCGCATAGGCCGGGAAGTCCATGGCGTACTGCTCCCCCTGGCGGTTGACGGTCAGCTCCCCGCTGAGGGTGCGGAAGGTGATGCGCTGGGCCTCCGGCTCATAAAAGTGGAACAGAACCCAGGCTGTAGCCAGGGTCGCGTGGCCGCAGAGGTCGATCTCCCCGCCGGGGGTAAACCAGCGCAGGTGATAGCCGTTTCCCTCTTTCACGGGGAAGGCCGTCTCCGAAAGATTGTTCTCGATGGCGATCTGCTGCATCAGCTCGTCGGGCAGGGCATGGTCAGACACGCAGACGGCGGCGGGGTTTCCGTGGAACACCTGGTCAGTAAAAGCGTCTACGACATATTGCTTCAGTTTCATGGGGTTCCCCTTTCTTTCGCAGTAAGATGGTTTTATTATATACCTATCCGGGGGGATTTGACAACGGGAGGGTTGTGTGATAAAATTTTGTTACATTTGTTATGAGGGTGACTAGACCCTCTCGGGTCGGTGCGGTCAAAATCAGCGTCCGGCCCCGATCCTTTCTCATTCTTTTGGAGGTTTTTATGGCAAACGAAAAGATTCCCCTTACTTATAAAGGGCATCCCCTGCGCCGCAAGGATAACGTCATCTATTACGGCGATATGTCCGACTCCCACATCATCCAGCTGCAAATTCTGGACAGCAAACCCGTGGGAGACATGAACGTAGCCACTAAGGTCAGCATCCAGCTCCAGCTCACCTCCCCCAACCTCAAGGGCCGGGATCGAGTCGTGAAGCGCAGCGAAAAGGACAGCCTGTACGCGGCCATCGATATCGCCTCTGTCTGGCTGGAGCGGGCACTGTCCACCCGCTGACCCCCGTCCCCAGAAGGAGGTTCGATCCCTATGCACCATTCATCCTTTGCGCCCCGTCTGCTGGCCATGAGCCTGCTGGCCGCCTCAGTCCTCTCTGTCTCGGCCCTGGCCGCCCCCGTCAGCTCCAGCACCGCCATCCGCGTGGACCGTGAGCCGACCACCAACGCCTCCAGCAGCGTCACCGCCAACCCGGACAGCCCCGTGACCGTGGACCCCAGCCAGGCCAGCGGCCAGATCAAGGTCGTCTACCAGGACGCCAACGGCGTCGAGCGCACCGCAACCATCGCAGCCGTGGCCGCCCAAGCCGAGAACTACGCCCGGGTCAACACCAACGGTGACACTCTGCGCGTCCGCCAGGGCCCCGGCACCAACTACGGCATTCTCTGCTCCGTGGAGGACGGCGACACCTTCCCCATCACCGGCAAGACCAACGGCTGGTATCAGATCCTCTGCAACGGTCGGACGGGCTATGTCTCTGCCCAGTACGCCCTCGTGGAGGACAGTGACCAGATCTCCAAGCCCGATGCCGACAACAACACCGCCACCAACCCGGAGGGCAACTCCATCGTGGCCGCCGCGCTGCAATATGTCGGCTACCCCTACGTCTACGGTACCGCCGGTCCGGAGACCTTCGACTGCTCCGGCTTCACGTCCTACATCTACAAGCAGTTCGGCGTGACCCTGAACCGGTCCTCCAAGGACCAGGTCAACGACGGCGTGGCCGTCTCCAAGTCCAACCTGCAGCAGGGCGACTTGGTCTTCTTCTCCACCAACGGCGTCTATCCCACCCACGTGGGCATCTACATCGGCGACGGCAACATCGTCCACGCCTCCACCGCCAAAGACGGCGTGAAGATCAGCAGCCTGGACACCAGCTACTACACCACCAACTACTTCGCCGCCCGGCGGATCGTGTGAGTGGCTGGACAAGCCGGATCCTCTCAGCTTCATAGTACAAAAAACGCCCCCTTGCTCGATTGGCAAGGGGGCGCGTGCGTTTCGGTGGGAAAAGTTCGGTCAGTCTTTCAGCTGGCCCAGGCGCTCCTTGTTGGCCTGGATGCGGGCTTCGACGGACGCCAGCTGGTCGTACAGGTCCTCGTAGCCAGCGGGGGCGGTGGGGTTTTCTTCGACGAACCGCTTGGCGATGTCCAGGTAGATACGATTTCTGTTCTCCTCTTCCGAGACGTTGTCCAGGTTCAGCTTGGCGCTCTCGCCCAGGCCACGGGCCTTGCCCAGGCCGGCCAGGGTCAGATTTTTGGCCTTGCTGCCGATGTCTTTCCATTCTGCCATACGCTTTGCCTCCTATGGTGGGATGTACGTTGTGTGCCAACAAGAACAGTATACCCAGTTTTACAGGATTTCGCAAGGGCCGAGGGCCAAAGGGTGGGAAATTTCCCTCTTTTCTTTGCCCCAAAGTCCTTGTATACTATATGCAGTTTGTTTTCAGGAGGTTCCCCCATGGCCCAACTCACACTTCCGCTCTCCTTCGCCCCGCTGGAGGGGATCACCGGCTGGCTCTTCCGCCGGGTCCACCACAACAGGTTTCCCGGCCTGACCCGGTATTATACGCCCTTCTCCGCCCCCACCGCCGACAGCCCTCTGACCGGCCGCGGCCGGAACGACGTTCTGCCGGAACACAATGATGGTGTCCCCGTCGTCCCCCAGCTGCTGACCAACAAGGCCGACGATTTCATCAGCGCCGCCCGCTGTCTGCAGGACCTGGGCTACCGTGAGGTAAACCTCAATCTGGGCTGTCCCTCCGGCACCGTCGTCTCCAAGAAAAAAGGAGCCGGATTTCTCTCCGACCCCCAGGGCATCGACGCCTTTCTCGACACCGTCTTCCGGCGCTTAGATATGACCGTCTCCGTCAAAACCCGCATCGGTGTCTCAGACCCCGATGAATGGCCTGCCCTTTTAGAAATTTTTTCCCGCTATCCCATCTCCCTGCTCATCCTCCACCCCCGCCTGCGGACGGACTATTATAAAGGAGACGTGCGGCAGGAAGCCTTCTCCTACGCCGTAGAAAACTACCAAGGCCCCCTCTGCTACAACGGGGATCTGATCACGGTATCTGACTGCCGGCGCGTAGCCGCACAATACCCACACCTCTCCGAGCTGATGGCAGGGCGCGGATTGGTCGCTGACCCCGCCCTGGGCCGCGAGCTGGCAGGCGGACCGGCGCTCACCAAAGAAGAATTTCTCGCGTTCCACGATGAACTCGTCGCAGGCTACCAGGAGATCCTCTACGGTGATTGGCCCGTTCTGGGCAAGATGAAGGAGCTTTGGACCTATTGGGCCAAACGCTTCCCCGCGCCGCAGAAACCGCTGAAGGCGATGCGAAAGGCGAAGACGCTGGCGGAGTATCGCGCAGCGGTGCAGCGGCTCACAGGGGAGCAGGACTTCCTTCCAGCACCGCTCGGTGTATCTCCTGCCTGACCCCCTCAAAATTCTTCTCGATCTCCACATTCGTAAACCGCAGCACCCGCATCCCCAGCGCTTCCAGTTCCTTCATCCGCTGCATATCCCGGTCACGATTTCCGATCTCATAATGCTGGCTGCCATCCAGCTCAACGGCTAGGTTCGCCTCAGCACAGTAAAAATCTAAGATATAGTTCCGGCATACATACTGGCGTTTGAACGGGACGGGATAGGTCTTCAAAAAATCATGCCACAAATGCCGCTCCTGGCGGGTCATATCGCGGCGGAGCTGCTGGGCGTAGGGGGTGAGTCGGTGGACGCTGTGAGATATGGGCGGCTTCTTCATAACGTAAGCCCCTCCGTCTCCAACCCAAACAACTCTCTCAAAGCTCGCTTCTCCTCCTCCCGCGTCAGCTCCGTCTTCTTCACCGGAATGCCCTGCCGTTCCTCCCGCAGGATGTGTTTGCGGAGAGCCATCACGCAGTCCGGAAAATAGCGGGCCACTCTGGGGGCGTCCCGCATGGAGGACGAGGGGTGGCAGGCGAAAAAGGTGAGAACAGGGTCGAAGTCCCGGTCTACTTGGGGCGAGAGATCGAAGGAGAGGATGGGCTGCCACTCCTGCACGGGAAGCTGTCGGTACTGCACCCAGCCGTAAAATTCCCGCCATTCGTAGCGGTAGGCGCATTGGCCGTCTTCTTGAATCAGCCCGTCTTCCAACAGCAGAGGCACACGGGCGTTTTCATCTGCGAAGCCCACGTCGGTGGTATAGGTCTTGTCCTCGAGCGCCACCCCCATGATGCGGTGGCGGCGGAAAAGATAGGTGTCCGGCGTCAAGATGCGGGAATTATAGCTCGTTATCTGAAACCCCAGGGAGTAAAGGAGCCAGTTATAGAGCGTGTTGAGTTCGGCGCACACGCCTCCCTGCCGCCGCACCACGATCTTATCATACAGGTGCGCCAGGTCCAGGGAGACAGGGCGGCCCATCATCAGGTCTAAATTCTCAAAGTTCACAGCCAGCCGGTGGGCCTGCTGGACTTCGGTCAAACCCGCCGGAGTCAGGGGGACGGGACCGGCCAGCCCGATGCGGTCAAAGTAGCGGGCCAGCTGGTCCTGGGTCATTTTGGGTCCATTCAAGGCGTTGATATCGAACATAGGGTTGCCTTCTTTCTCAGCCCTCCACGGCGCGGCACAGCCGGGCCACCACTTCGGGAATTTGGCTCTCTTCCAAGCCGGAGTAGTTCATCACCAGCACATGCGGGCGGCGGTGCTGGTCGCTGACGTAGTATTGCGAGACGAAGGAGATGCGCAGGTCCTCCCGCTCGGCGGCGGCGGCGCGAATCTCCTCGTCACTGCGCTGAGTATCCAGCTCTAACAGGAAATGCAGGCCCGCGTTTTCCTCACTGATACGGACCTTGCCCGCCAGGGAGGACTGCCGCAGCTCGGCCAGGAGCTTGTCCCGCAGGGCGCGGTAGTGGTTCCGCATCCGGTTGATGTGTTTTTCAAAATAGCCCTCGGAGAGGAAGCGTGCCAGTGTCATCTGCTCCAGGCAGGATACGGTGCCGGAGTAAAAGCCCAGGGTGTCATAGAACCGCGTGACCAAATGCTTCGGCAGGACCAAGTAGCTGATGCGGAAGGCTGGGGCCAGACTCTTGGAAAAGGTGTTGATATAGATGACTTTTTCCATCACGTCTATGCTTTGCAGGGTCGGGATGGGCCGACCGGCCAGTCGGAACTCGCAGTCATAGTCATCCTCGATGATATAGCGGTTCTCGCCCTTGGACGCCCAGCTCAGAAACTCATAGCGGCGGCTGACCGGCATGACGATGCCCGTGGGGAAATGGTGCGAGGGCGTGATGTGCAGAATCTCTGCGCCGCTCTCCTCCAGCTTCTCCGGAATGATGCCGTGTTCATCCATGGGGATGTGGTAGGTGGCCACGTCGTTCTTCTCGTAAATTTTACTCAGCCGCAGATAGCCGGGGTCTTCCACGGCGTAGCCCCACTGCCGGCCCAAAAGCTGGATGAGGACACTGTAGAGATACTCCGTCCCCGCACCCACGACGATCTGCTCCGGGTCGATAGACATCCCCCGGAACTGATAGAGGTGGTCCGAAATGGCCTGGCGTAATTTCCGGATGCCTCCGGCGGAGGTGTCCGTCAAAAGGGTGGCTTCGTCCTCCCCCGCGGTCACGTCCCGCAGGAGCTTGACCCACACAGAAAAGGGAAACATATCCCGGGCCACGGAGCTGCCGACGAGATCCGCCCAGTAGATC
>CAVCXN010000244.1:0-4459 GCA_963606215.1 uncultured Mycoplasmatota bacterium
CACCGGTTCATCCAGCTTGGTCCATGCCTGCACGCCGTTCCACGCCAGATTGGTTCCGGCAGAGTCTTCACCGAACCACATCCGGTCATACCCCGGCATGGTCACGACCAAAGGATAGGTCTTCGCGGGGTCGTAGCCCTCCGGAAGATAATAGCTGAAATGGATCGTTCCCTCTGCGCCGTCCAATGTCTGGTTTTCGGTAAAACCAGTCCGTACCACGCGGTCCGCCGCTGTGGTCGGCGCGGCGGAAGCCGTCGTCTCTGCGCTGGTCTGTGCAGTCTGCGCGGCACAGCCGCCCAGCAGCAGACTGAGCGCCAAAATTCCTGCCACGAATTTCATGCTGTCGCCTCCCTGAGAAACGCGACTGACTCAATTCGTCAGGCCCAGGCTCTCCACCCAGCTGGTGACTTCGCTCTGGTCTGCCCCGCCGGAGAAGCGCTGGCCGCTCTGCCAGGTGCCGGTGCCCGTCAGCTCTTCCAGCAGGTCCCCGCTCTGACCCATGCCGGAGGAGGCAGAGGTGGCAAAGGGGATCACAGTCTTGCCAGTAAAGTCATTGTCCTTTACAAAGTTGTCCACTGGCCAGGCCGCAATACCCCACCAGATGGGATAGCCGAGGAAGACCGTATCATACTCCTCCCAGTTCTCCACCGTCGTGGTGGTCAGGGGCACGTCGCGCAGGGACTCATCCTCATGCTCCCGGCTGACCCGGCTGTTGTCGTTGGTCCAGTTCAGGTCGTCCGAAGTGTATGGTTCGACGGGAGTAATTTCAAACAGATCGGCACCTGCGGCCTCTGCGATCTTCTCCGCCACGCCCTTGGTGTTGCCGGAGGCGGAGTAGTAGACCACCAGCGTCTTGCCGCTGCCGGAGGACGTGGTATCCGGCGTTGTCGTGCTGTCCGGCTGTTGGTTCTCTGCGTCTGTCGTCTGGGCTGTCTCCGCCTGCGCCGATGTATCGGCTGTGTCGTTCTGCTGTCCGCAGGCAGCCAGAGAGACCGCCATCACGCCCGCCAGGAGCAGACCGCTCCATGTTTTCAAGGTCTGGTCACGCATGTCATTTTCCTCCTGTTCCGCGAATTAGGTTACGTTTTCCTGGATCCAGCTCTCAATATGGTCGGCGATCACGTCGTTGTTCAGGTCCTGGAACATAAAGTGGTCATTACCGGTGATGCCCTCCTGGGGCAGATCGACCACGGTGCAGTTGCCGCCCTGCTCGTTGTAGGCGTCGCGGAAGTCATAGCAAGCCTGACGCATGGCCTGCCACATCCCCGTGGCCTGAATGTTCGGGTCGCCGTTGTCGATATAGTCCCCGAAGTACATGGTGACAGGGATCTTTTGGTCCAGCACTGCCTGGAAATCTGTGCTGTCGGCGCTGGGTGCCCCGCCGGGTTCGATGGCGACGATGGCGGCAATGTGGTCGGTGTACTGGGCCGCTGTCCAGCCGGGGCCTCCGCCCTGGGAGTGGGTCACGAGGATCGAATTCTTCCCCGTGCGCTCATACACCTGGTCGATGGTGGCGGCAACGGCTTTGGCCACCGTTTCGTTGTCGAAATCGCCGCCCATGTCAGAGGTCATACCGGTGTCCGGTGTCATCTGGCGGAAGAACTGGTCCACAGAATCCGCATCATTGGGGAACTGGGAGCCTTCGTTGACAACGGAGCCGCCGTTCTCCCAGCGGCCAATGCGGAACTGGGTGTACCAGCGCTGATCCAGCGTCTTGGTGCTGATGTCCCCGCTGACGGAGGTGGCACCTGCCTCGCCGCGGCGTGGCTCATCGATCAGGAACACACCGTGGCCTTTGCGAAGGAACATCTCCGACCAGCCCTCACGACCGTCCGGAGTCGTCATCCAGCCCATGCGGGACTGCCCGTAACCGTGAAGAAATACCATGGGCAGGCCCGTCTCCTCTGCGGGGATCTGATAGAGCACATTGGCGTGGTCCACGTGGGCGGTCTGTCCGGCTCCGCTCTCCTCCCACTGGTTTTCCGGGTCAAAGGTGCCGTCCGAGGTCAGCGTGATCCCGCCGGCGGAAAAAATGCCCTGCTCTGCAATGGAGAGCACGCTGCTGGTGTCGTCTGCTGCCGCTGTGCTGTTCTGCGCGGCATTGCCGCAGCCAGTCAGCAGAGAAATGCTCATAGCCCCGCACAGGAACAGTGCGGTCAATTTTTTCGTTTTCATTGTCTTTCCTCCTATCATTTCTGCTCGTCTACCGGCGGGACCATTTCTGGGTATTTCTTCAGCAGCTCCTGGGTGCTGGTGTAGTAGCGCACGTTCTTGTTCAGTGCGGCGATCTTTGCCATCTCGCCCTCCGTCAGGGTAAAGTCAAAGAGCGCAAAGTTCTCGCGGATGTGCTCCGGGTCTTTGGAGCCGGGGATAACATTGTTGCCCGCCTGCACATGCCAGCGCAGGATGATCTGGGCATTGGACTTATCATATTTCTGCCCCAGCTCGGTAAACAGCGGCTCGTCCAGCAGCGCCTTTTCCCCGTGGCCCAGCGGATACCAGGACTGGGCCAAAATTTCCTGCTCTTTCAGGAAGGCTTTCAGCTCCGGCTCCTGGTGATAGGGATGCAGCTCCGTTTGCAGGACCGTCGGCTTCACGGCGCAGATGGCAAGGATCTCTTCGATCTGTTCCTTCTTAAAGTTGGACAGGCCAATGGCGCGGACCTTTCCCTCCTGGTATGCCTTCTCCATCTGGCGGTAGCCCGCAATATAATTGCCCGCAGGCTGGTGGATGAGCAGCAGGTCGATGTAGTCCGTGTCCAAACGCTGGAGCGTCTTTTCCACGGCATCTGACTGTTCATAGAAGCTGGGCCACAGCTTGGTTTCCAGGAAAATCTCTTCGCGGGGCAGACCCGATTTTTTCATGGCCCGTCCAACGGCCTTCTCGTTCACATAGGCGTTTGCCGTGTCGATGAGGCGATAGCCATCCTGCAAGGCGGAAAGAACTGCGCTTTCTGCCTGGTCCGGCGTCAAGAGAAAGGTACCGATGCCTGCCATGGGCATTTTCACACCGTTGTTCAAAGTTGCGTATTCCATAAAAACAGTTCCTTTCTGTCTCTTATTTCCTGATCATTCCCCAGTGGCATTGATCACAGCATTCAGCCCGTCCCCGGGGAGGTCCTGGCCGTAAGCGCCGATGGTGTAGTCGGTCAGGTTCAGGGTCTTGTACGCCTTACCGCGCAGCAGTTTGGCCGCCAGCGCAGCGGTGTTGCCTTCTTTATTTGGGCTTCCGTTGATAAACAGGATACTCATCTTACATGCACTCCTCCAAAATTTCATAAAGTTCGTCGTGGGTCAGCTTCTTGCAGCAGCCGGGGGTGAGGATCGTGGAATCCGCGACCGCGCGCAGGTCCGTGTCAGCGGGAATGCCCAGCTCTGCCAACGTCGTGGGCAGACCAATTTCCCGGATGAAGTCGGCCAGAGCCTCCACACCGGCGCGGGCCGTTTCTTCCTCGCTGTCCTTGGGGGCGATGCCCCAGACGTTCTGCGCAAAGCGAGCAAATCTGGCTGTGCCAGACCGGTAAATATGGCGATACAAGACCGGGTGAAGGACCGCCAGGCCCGCGCCGTGGTTGCAGTTGGTGTAAGCGCCCAACTGGTGCTCCAGCATGTGGCACTGGAAGTCGGTGATCTTGCCGATTTTCAGGATGCCGTTCTCCGCCATGGCAGACGCCCAGGCCAGCTCGCTTCTTGCCTCATCGCTCTCCGGGTCGGTCAGCAGGACGCGGATGTTGCGGATCACGCTCCGCATGACCGCCTCGTTGATGTCATCAGAGAGATTGTTTTCGTCCGGTTTCCCGAAATAAGTTTCCATCGCGTGGCTCAAGGTATCGAAAGCACCGGAGATGACCTGCTTCCTCGGCACGGACAGCGTATAGGTCGGATCCAGGAACGCAAACTCTGCCTGTGCGCCCCAGAGCGGGCCTTTGACCTTCTTTTTCTCGTGGGTGATGACGCCGCCGTTGTTCATCTCCGAGCCGGTGCCGAACACGGTGACGAGAACGCCCAGAGGGATGAACTCCGTCGGCAGCTCGTGCTTACCGTTCTCCATCTCCCAGATATCCTTCTTCAGCCTGGCCTGTGCGGAAATGACCTTGCAGCAGTCAGACACCGAACCGCCGCCCACCGCGAGAATCAGATCGACCTGCTTCTCCCGCGCCAGCTTTGCACCCTCCTGCACCTTGGCATAGGTGGGATTCGGAAGAATGCCGGAGAACTCGACGATCGTTTTCCCCGCTTCCCGCAGGATGGCGGTGACTTCATCGTACACGCCGTTGTGTTTGATCGAGCCGCCGCCATAGGCCAGCATCACGGTCTTGCCGTACTGCCCCAGCAGGCCACCCAAGTGCTCTTTCACACTGCCTGTTCCAAAATAGACCTTGGTCTTGTTTTCAAATGTAAAGTTGTTCGTGGTAACACCCCGTTTCAAACGCATCTGTATCCTTGGCTTCTTGTCAAAG
>CAVCXN010000245.1:0-2689 GCA_963606215.1 uncultured Mycoplasmatota bacterium
ACCCAGCCGGTATACACGCCGATGGGACCGACCAGGCCGCAGGTACCCATGCCGGAGGAGACCGCCGCACCGTTCATCTCCAAGTGGAAGATGCAGGTAGCGATGGGGCCTGTGATGGCCGAGGCCAGGGTCGCAGGGATCCAGATTTTCGGGTTGCGGACGATGTTGCCCATCTGGAGCATCGAGGTCCCCAAACCCTGGGAGACTAAGCCGCCCCATCGATTCTCCCGGAAGGACAGGATGGCAAAGCCGACCATCTGGGCGCAGCACCCGGCGACGGCTGCGCCGCCGGCCAAGCCGGTCAGACCCAGGGCCGCGCAGATGGCAGCGCTGGAGATGGGCAGCGTCAGCGCGATGCCCACGATGACGGAAACGAGGATCCCCATGAAGAAGGGCTGCAATTCCGTGGCCCACATGATCAGGTTGCCCACCCAGGAAGCGGCCTTACCGATGGGAGGGGCAACCAGATAGGCCACGCCCACACCCACGAGAACCGTCACAATGGGTGTCACGAGAATGTCAATTTTCGTCTCCTTGGAGACAGCCTTACCGCACTCAGCCGCGATGATGGCGATCACCAAAACAGCCAGCGGTCCGCCCGCCCCGCCCAGGATATTTGTGGCAAAGCCAACGGGCACCAGGGAAAACAAGACCAAAGGCGGCGCTTGCAGGGCCGAGCCAATGGCAACCGCCATGGCCGGGCCGACCATCGCCGAAGCCAGTCCGCCGATGGTGTATGCGGTGGCCGTCTCCCCCGTCCCCACCGTGACAACGGTGGCAGACAGAAATCCAACGTGGAACTGGGTCCCCAGGGTGTTCAGGATGGTCCCGACCAGCAGCGTGCAGAAGAGGCCCTGGGCCATGGCCCCCAGCGCGTCTACCCCGTAACGCTTGGCGGAGAACTCGATGTTCTTCCGCTTCAGGAATGCGCGAAATCCGTTCATTTCTCTCTCCTTCCCGCCCCCCACACACCGGAGGGCGAAAAATAGTCTGTGCACCTGTCAAGACAGGTGCACAGACTATTTTAGCTGTTTGTGTCAGGTTTGTCAATCCCCGTTTTGCTGCTCCTGGGTATACAGCAGGCCCAGCTTGTTCAGGTCCGCGCATACGCGCTCATAGGCCGCCTCGTCCGGGCAGCGCAGGTGGTGCAGGTGCACCCCGCCCGTCAGGGCAGACAGGGGTGCGGTCCCCTTGGCCTTTTGGATATATTGGGCCACGTCATAGCGGGAGGATAGGCTCAGCTGGCCGCTCATCTGCCCATAGAGGGGATGCTCCACCACCACGTCGATGACGGTGCAGCCGTTGTCCACCATGGTCAGCAGTTCCTCCTCCGTCTGCTCCGGGGTGTGGATGGCGGCCACCGTCCGCAGCAGGCCGGAGGATTCCCCCAGCTTATATCCCCGCGGCGTCGCCACGATGTCCATCCCCGCCGCCCGCAGCAGGGCGATGTCCCCCACGATGATCTGGCGGCTGACGGAGAATTTCCCCGCCAGGGTCGTCGCACTGATGGCCTGATCTGCCGTCAGGGTCTGAGCGATGATCTCTCTGCGTTCTTCTGCTTTCACGCCCGCCACGCTCCTTCTTGATGATACAGTCTCTGATGGTGCCTTGCCTGTCTCACTTGTGGTGGGTCAGCAGGTCGTACTTGATGTCCCAAAGCTTCTTGGAAAGGTCCACATAGTAGTTGTGAGGGTTGTCGAAGCGCTTGACCTCGTCCCACAGGGTGTCCATCTGGTCCTGGCAGTAGCTCTGGATCTCGTCCAGGGTGGGCATGTCATACACCAGCTTGCCGCCCAGGAAGATGGGCTTTTGCAGCTCCTGGGCGGAGAAGCTGGTGATGGTCTTCTTCTTCCAGGTGGCGTCGGGGTCGAAGATGGTCAGGCTGCCGTCTTCGGCCAGGTTGTCGGCCACGTCCTCGTCGTAGGTGCACATCCAGTCGCCGATGGCCTTGCCGGTGTCGTTGGCAAAGAGGCGGTATACCTTCTTATAGTGCGGGGTCGTGATCTTGGCCACGTTCTCGCTCAGCTTGATCTTGGGGATGACGGTCCCGTTCTCATCCTCAAAGGCCACCAGCTTATACACGCCGCCGAAGACAGGCTCGCTCCGGGCCGTGATGAGCCGCTCACCCACACCGAAGGAGTCGATCTGCGCCCCTTGCAGCAGCAAGTCCTGAATGAGGATCTCATCCAGAGAGTTGGACACGGTGATCTTGCACTCGGTCCAACCGGCTTCGTCCAGCATCTTCCGGGCCTCGCGGGTCAGATAAGCCATGTCGCCGGAGTCCAGACGAATCCCGCACTTGGTAATACCCTTGGGCTTCAGGACCTCGTTGAAGGCACGGATGGCATCGGGGATGCCGCTCTTGAGGGTATTATAGGTGTCCACCAGCAGGATGGCGTTGTCGGGATAAATTTCGCAGTACGTCTTGAACGCCTCGTACTGGCTGGGGAAGGTCTGCACCCAGGCGTGGGCCATGGTCCCCCCGGCGGGCACGCCGTAGAGCTGGTCGGAGATGGTGCAGGCCGTGCCCTTGCAGCCGCCGATGTAGGCCGCGCGCGCGCCGTCGATGGCGCCGCTGGAGCCCTGTGCCCGGCGGGAGCCGAACTCCAGCACGGTCCGGCCTCTCGCAGCCCGGATGATGCGGTTGGCTTTGGTGGCGATCAGGCTCTGGTGGTTGATGGTCAGCAAC
>CAVCXN010000246.1:0-1053 GCA_963606215.1 uncultured Mycoplasmatota bacterium
TTCTGGCGCATCCGTTCCTCGGCGTGTTCCTTGGCGCGCTGAGCGCGGACTCGATCAATATCTTCCAAGCGGTCTGCCGTTGCCACCAATAAGATAGCGTAATCCGGCATGATCTCAGCAAAGCCCTGGCCTACGACGACTTCTTTCCATTCACCATTCACCAGGTAGCGGGCTGTTCCCGGCTCAATAGCGGTGACAACGGGCTCATGCCCGGCCAAGACACCGTACTCTCCGTCGATGGCTGGAAGAATGATACTCTCCGCAGGGCCTTTATAGAATGGATCGTTGGGGGTGATGATCTCCAACTGGAACGTCTTTCCCATCAGATCGCCCCCAGGCTCCGAGCTTTCTCCCGGATTTCATCCACGGTGCCAACCATAGAGAAAGCAGGCTCGGGATATTTGTCCAGCTCGCCGCCCAACAGTGCCTCAAAGCCCTTAATCGTTTCTTCTAGCCGAACGTAGCGTCCTTCCAGACCGGTGAAGACCTCCGCTACAGAGAAGGGCTGGGAGAAATACTGCTGCATCCGACGGGCGCGATCCACAGTTTTGCGATCCTTGGCGCTCAGCTCTTCCATACCCAGGATGGCAATGATGTCCTGTAACTCACGATAGCGCTGTAACAATTCCTGCGCGCCGCGGGCTACAGCGTAGTGCCGCTGTCCGACGACATCCGGCTCCAAGATGCGAGATGTG
Organism: uncultured Mycoplasmatota bacterium; assembly: GCA_963606215.1. Lineage (GTDB taxonomy): Bacteria > Bacillota > Clostridia > Oscillospirales > Oscillospiraceae > Evtepia. The sequence goes on from CAVCXN010000246.1 coordinate 696, forward strand.
GATTCCAGCGGATCCACAGCGGGATAAATGCCCTGCTCCACGATTTTACGAGACAGCACGGTGGTGGCATCCAAATGTGCGAAGGTCGTAGCAGGTGCGGGGTCGGTCAGGTCATCGGCAGGGACATAGACGGCTTGCACAGACGTGATAGCGCCGTCTCGGGTGGATGTGATACGCTCCTGCAACGCACCCATCTCCTGAGCCAGAGTCGGTTGATAGCCTACGGCCGAAGGCATCCGGCCCATCAGGGCGGAGACTTCGGAACCGGCCTGAACGTACCGGAAAATATTGTCGATAAACAGCAGGACGTTCTGCTTCTGCCGGTCGCGGAAATATTCGGCCATGGTCAGACCCGTTA
>CAVCXN010000246.1:1063-2031 GCA_963606215.1 uncultured Mycoplasmatota bacterium
CATCTGGCCAAAAACCAGGGCCGTCTTGCTCAACACGCCGGAGTCGCTCATCTCCCGCCAGAGATCGTTGCCCTCGCGAGTCCGTTCACCGACACCGGTGAAGATGGAGTAGCCGCCGTGTTCGGTGGCGATGTTGTGGATAAGCTCTTGAATGAGCACGGTCTTGCCCACGCCAGCACCGCCGAACAGTCCAATCTTACCGCCTCGGGCATAAGGGGCCAGCAAGTCGATGACCTTAATACCCGTCTCTAAAATTTCAGTGGTTGGGTTCTGCTGGGCAAAGGCCGGCGGGTCCCGGTGGATAGACCACGTTTCTTTGGTTTGGACCGGCCCCTTCTCATCTATGGGCTGGCCCAAGACATTGAACATCCGGCCTAGTGTCTCTTCCCCCACTGGAGTCTCAATGGTGTGTCCGGTGGCGGTGACAGCCACACCACGCCCCAGGCCATCGCTGGGGGAGAGCATGATGCAGCGGACGGTATCGCCGCCGACATGCTGGGCGACTTCCATCACCTGGTCCTTTCCGTTGATCGGGACCGTCAGCGCCTCGTTGATCTCAGGCAACGCGCCGTTAGGGAACGCAACGTCTACCACGGGGCCTAAGACCTGCGCTACAGTGCCTTTCCGTTCCATGGTTCTTCCTCCCATTTATTGGATTCTTAGTTGTCGATGCGGCTACCGCCGGCGGAAAAGCGGACGGTGCGCGTGGGGTTTATTTTGGGGCACGGCGGGCCATCGCCAGCTCTCCGCTGGGCACCGCCGACGATTTCCGTGATTTCCTGGGTAATGGCAGCTTGTCTGGCTCGGTTATACCACAGGGACAAGTCCTTGAGCATCTCTCTTGCGTTGGTGCTGGAAGAATCCATGGCGGTCATCCGGGCATTTTGCTCGGCGCAGAAGGATTCAACCAGCGCGCCGAACAAGATGCCTTGGACATATCCCGGGACCAAATGGTTCAGCACCTGCTC
>CAVCXN010000247.1:0-11894 GCA_963606215.1 uncultured Mycoplasmatota bacterium
AAGTTGCACTTTGCCGAAAAAAACAGGGGGAACTTTTGGGGCTGATGTCTTATGCCTTAGATACAAAGGGCCTTGCGGTTGAAATCCTTTATATAGAAAGCGCCCGACACAGCAACGCAAACTTACTGCACGAAGGCCACGCAAAAAAGCGTTACCTTGGCATCGCCAAGGCTCTGTTTGCCTATGCGGTCCAGGTCTCCCTAGACGCCGGGTTCGACGGCGTTTTGTTCTTTAAGGCAAAGACCACAGAACTTTTGAACTACTATATCCACGAGTTTGGTGCTCGTCAAGTCGGGTCCTATGACCCGTTTCGCCTTGTCATCTGGGAGGACGCGGCGCAGCGCCTGCTGGCTGAATTTAGAAAGGAGCTTGATGGCTGAATGAACAAGGATGAAATGCGAAAAGCAGAGGCCGAGGGAGCTTCTCTGGGCTGGGTGGCCCCATTGAAAATGGAAGACCGAGAATACTTTGCATACCTGCGAAGCGTGTTCAAACGGTATAATATTACCCCATCTCGTGCGACCCGATTGGAATATGATTTTGTGACCCGTGTCGCAGAGAGCGAGTTCTACCTCCAACAAGTCAACGCTTGAAAGCCATACTTCACCTTCAAAAAGCACAATTCTCTGTCATCTATGTTTGATACTATAAAATAACCGTCTAATCATCACTAGGCGGTTATTTTTATACCATCTTTTTTCACTGACCAAACGAAGGAGGCTCCTGCCATGCGTATGATGAAAGCCTTTGCTTTCCTGGGACAGGGGAAGGCCGGGTGGATCGAAAAGCCCGTCCCCCATCCCACGGGGTTTGATGGGGTCATCCGCCCCCTGCTGGTCGCCCCGTGTACGTCGGATGTGCATAACGTCGAGATCGACTGTCTAAAACCCAACCGTATCCTGGGTCACGAGGGCCTGGGCGAGATCGTCGCCGTGGGCGAGGGGGTGAAGGACTTTCGGGTGGGCGAGATCGTGGTGGTCCCCCCGGTCACTCCGGATTGGCGGACTGTCCCCTCTCAGCTGGGGGCGCACCAGCACTGCGCCGGACTCATCACCGGCCAAAAGCTCTCCAACTCTGAGGACGGTCTCATGGCCGAGTATGCCCTTATCCGGGATTTGGACGCCAACGCCGCCCGTATCCCCCAGGGCGTGACCTGGGAGGGGGCGGTCATGGCGGCGGATATGCTGAACACGGGCCTCTACGGGGCAGAGCTGGCGGAGGTCCGGCCAGGGGATACCGTGGTCGTCATGGGCGTCGGCCCGGTCGGGCTGATGGCCATTGCCGGAGCCAGGCTCCGGGGGGCCGGGCGCATCATCGCCATCGGCAGCCGGAAGGCCGGGGTCGAGCTGGCGAAGTTTTACGGGGCCACGGATCTCGTCAACTACAAAGAGGGCAATGTGGAGCGGCAAATCCACGAACTGACCCATAGGCAGGGGGCCGACTGCTGCATCTGCGCCGGAGGCGGGACTGAGGCCCTGGGCCAGGCTGTGGCGATGGTCCGCTGGGGCGGCACGGTCGGGAACGTGAATTACTTCACGACCTACGGCGACCTGCCCCTCAACAACGTCCGCTATGGCTTCGGCATGGGCAACAAGACGATCCGGGGCGGCGAGTGCCCCGGCGGGCGGGCGCGGATGGAAAAGCTCTTGGCCCTGCTCCAATATGGCCGGGTGGACCCGGTGCCCCTCATCACCCACCGCTTCCAGGGCCTTCCCCAGGTGGAGACGGCGTTCCGCCTCATGTCAGAGAAGCCGCCGGAGCTGGTCAAAACCGTCGTGGCCCTGTAAGAAAGAAAGGAAGTTTCACCACATGGAAAGTTTATTTCGTTGTCCCCTCTGCGCCGCCGCGCTGACGCGGGAGGAGAAGCGCTACGCCTGTCCCAGCGGCCACAGCTTTGACCGGGCGGCGGCGGGGTATGTCCATCTCCTGCCCGCCAACAAAATGCACTCCAAGGACCCCGGCGACGACAAGGGCATGGCCACCGCCCGCAACCGCTTCCTCTCCGGGGACTACTACGCCCCCCTGCGGGATACGCTGGCGGAGCTGGCCTGCACCTACGCCCCGGAACACGTGCGTATTTTAGATGCCGGATGCGGTGAGGGATATTACAGCGCCGCCGTGTTCCAGGCGTTGGAACGGGCGGGGAAAGCCCCGATGCTGGCTGGAGCGGACCTCTCGAAGCACGCCCTGCGGCGGGCGGCAAAGCGGGAGAAGGCGGCGGAGTTCGCCGTGGCGTCGGTCTATGATCTGCCCGTGACAGACGAGGCGGTACACCTCCTGCTCAACTGCTTTTCCCCGCTGGCCTTAGAGGAATTCCTGCGGGTCTTAAAACCCGGCGGAGTCTACTTCTATGTGGTGCCCGGGGCCAGGCATCTCTGGCAGCTGAAAGAGGTGCTGTACGACCAGCCCTACCCCAACGAAGAAAAACGCACGCCGTATAAAGGCTTCGAGTATCTGGAAGTTCGGGAAATTGACAAAACCATTCATCTACCCGACCAGCAGACCATCTCGGACCTGTTCCAGATGACACCTTATTTCTGGAAGACCCCGAAATCCGGTACGGAACGCCTGGCGGCGCTGGACGCGCTGGACACCCAGATTTCGTTCCGCGTGCATGTCTTCCGCAAGCTCTGAGCAAAAAAAATTCCCACGGCCCAAAGCAGGCTGCGGGAATTTTGCATTGCTGAATAAAATCAAGAGTTCATGGGCTGGTCGGTGGGGAGGTCCGAGTCGTTGGATTCCTCCTCGTCCGTCTCGTTTTCCAGGTCCATGACCAGGTCCAGCATCCGGCCATACCAGCGGGAGCCTTGGCGGTGCCAGAAGAGGATGGGGTGGAAGGGGGCTGTCGGCTCGTCACCGTTGTCGGGCAGGTGGCGCTCGACGTATTTCTGGAAGCGGTAGCGGTCCACCACGTTCAGCACGACGAGCAGCAGGATGATCCACCAGATATTGACCAGGAGCGTGAAGATGATGCTCACAAACACATCCCAGAGAGAGATGACCTGGACTTTGTCGTTGATCTGCAAGGACGGGATGCCGGACTGGATCACCGGCTCTACCTCCGGCAGGTTGTCCTTGCACCATTTCCCCAGGTCGTCGAAGAGGTCCAGCATCCCCTGGCCGCTCTCGCCTTCGAAAAAGGCATCGTCCAGGTTCTGGCGCACGAGAGTCGCCAGGGCTTGGTTCCCGTCGGCGTAAGAGCGCAGGCCGGGTCCATAGACCAGATACCAGGCCCGGCTGTTCGTCTCGATGACCAGGAGCATATCGGAGCGACCCAGTTCCTGCTTGGAAAAATAGGTCTTGGCGTAGCTCTCGATGTCCTCCCCGTTGAGGTAGGTGGCGGTTTTGACGGCCAGCATGGTTCCGTAGGTGTTGTTCAGCTCTAAGTCACTGCGGGCCATGGCGTCGGTGGTGTCCAGATCAAAGAGGCGGGCACTGTCGTCAAACTGGCGCAGGAAATAGTTCAGGTTGTTCTCCCCGGCGCGTTGGCTCTGCGTCTCCTCCTGCTGCTGCACGGAGGTGTAGGCGCGGGTATAGCCCCACACGCAGCACAGGACCACCACAAGGGCGGTCAGAACCACGGCGACGGGTGTCTTTCTAAAAAATCTCATGGGAAACCTCCAAGCAAGGCCCGGTCAGTCCTGGGAGTCGTTCTTCTCCTCCGGTGACGGCTCCGGGGGAGCAGTCGGCACTGCCTCGGTCTGCTCTGCTTTCTCTTTCTTCTCGGCGGCAGGCTGTTCCGTTTCAGACGGCTCTGCTTCGGGGACCGCCTGGGCGTGTTGGACCAGCTCAGGGGGGATGGCCGGGCCGTCCTCAATGGTGGGAAAAACGCCCTTGGCCACGATGAAGACCACCACGGAGATCATGATCACGGACACATAGTCCGAGACTTGATACAGCGGGTGGATCAGGGTATAGATGACCCACACGATGGCGATGGCATAGATGGGCAGCACGGGCTTCTTTTTGTACTTTGCCATGGACGGTACCGATCCTTTCCGGAAATTTGTCACACGCGCAAACAGGGTCCTGACAGCGAATCCCTGTGTATTGTAGTATTTTACCCGTTGAAAGAAGCCCTGTCAAGGACTCGTTTCCATTGACAGGGAGGAAAAAGACGGATAAAATGGAAGCTGTATTAGTATCCTCCCCGCATCCCCCCGTCTGCATCGGGTCTCCCGCCGCCGTTCCGCCCTTCTGAATTAGTCCTGCTTAACAAACGGGGCTGGGCGTCTGTCCCCCGGCGCAGGACCTGAGCCCGCGCCGGAGGCCGACGCTATATGATGCGGCGGGCGACCGGGCCGCCACCGTCGGGGCCGGTCCGGGGAGCGAGGAAAGACCGACGGCGGTCCCGGTGCTCCTGGGCGGGCAGGCAGGCCAAAGCGCTGCCGCTCCGCCGCCGCTTGCCGTATCCTATGCGGCAGGCGGGCCTGCTGTGCCCCGCCGCCGGAGAAAGGAATGACCTACGATATGACTCTCATTGCACCCTCCATCCTGTCCGCCGACTTTGCCGACCTGGGCCGGGAGGTCCAGCGGGTCAGCTCCGCCGACTGGCTGCACGTAGACGTGATGGACGGCATGTTCGTGTCCAACATCAGCATCGGCGTGCCCGTTGTGAAATCCCTGCGGAAGGCCACGGATATGTTTCTGGACGTTCACCTGATGATCGAAAAGCCCGTGCGCTATATCGACGCCTTTGCCGACGCCGGGGCCGACCTGCTCTCCATCCATCTGGAGTCTGACATGCCTCCCGGCATCCGCGCCGCCTTAGACGCCATGGATAAAAAAGGCGTGAAAAAGGGCATCGTCCTGCGGCCCATCACGGCGGCTGAGGCAGTCCTGCCCTATGTCAAGGACGTGGATCTGATTCTCGTCATGACGGTGGAGCCGGGCTTTGGCGGCCAGAAGTTCATGACCGACCAGCTGCCCAAGATCCAGAAAATTCGCCAGTATATCCAGGAGCTGAACCCCGACTGCCGCCTGGAGGTGGACGGCGGCGTGGACCCCAAGACCGCCCCGCTCGTCATCGGGGCCGGTGCCGACGTGCTGGTGGCCGGCAGCGCCGTCTACGGCGCCAAGGACCCGGCGGAAGCCATTCGCACCCTGCGGGGAGAATAAACGCTCCCCCTACCCTACCCAAGAAAAGAGGAACCGGACCCCTATGGAATATTTTCCCCCCGCGTTAGAATCCCTCGTGGAGCAGTTCGCCCGTCTGCCGGGCATCGGCCGCAAGACAGCCCAGCGCTTGGCCTTCTTCGTCCTCTCCCTGCCGGAGGAGGAAGTGGAAGCCTTCGCCCAGTCCGTGCGCAACGCCAAGCGTACCATCGCCCTCTGCCCCGTCTGCCAAAACCTGACCGAAGGGGACGGCTTATGTCCCATCTGCGCCAGCGACAAGCGGGACGGCAGCGTGATCTGCGTCGTGGCCGACCCGAAGGATGTCATCGCCATGGAGCGGGCCAGAGAGTACACCGGCCGATACCACGTCCTCCACGGCGTCCTGTCCCCCATGAACGGCGTGGGTCCGGACGATCTGCACATCAAGTCCCTCCTGGACCGGGTGGCCCGGGGGGAGGTGCAGGAGGTCATCATGGCCACGAACCCCGACACCGAGGGCGAGGCCACGGCCATGTATCTCTCCCGCCTTCTAAAGCCCTTCGGCGTCAAAGTCACCCGCCTGGCCTACGGCGTCCCCGTAGGCGGCCACTTAGAATATGCCGACGACGCCACCCTCATGCGCGCCCTGGAAGGCCGCCGAGAAATTTAAAGAAAATCAATGTCCTGTCACACAAAACTCCCCCCGATACCCTGAGTAGGGGCCGCAGACCCCTGCGGCCCTCTCCCCTTCCCCCCTCACCTCACAGAAAGGAGCTGAACCCACATGCAGGAGATCAACGAACAAAAGCCCACTTTTGCCGATCCCACGGAACCTGTCGAATGGGAAGAAAGAACTTTTTATCGAAACAGCACCCGGAATATCATCTCACAGGTTGCTTATCTCATCGGCGTCCCCAAACGAATTTTTGAAAACGAACACGAGCCGCCGCAGTTAGATATTTACGAACGGCTGGAAAAAGAAAAAAACGCCCGGATCATCCGCAACCTTTGCCTCATCCGCGGGGCCATTCAGAAAAATTTTAAGGCGATCAATGATAAAATGCGTTTTGAGCACCGCTCCATCCTGACCATGCCGGAGTATGTGCCCACCGAGAGCATCAACCGGCTGGAGATGGACGGTGTGCGTTTCCTCAAAAAATCCAGCACCAAATTATTTCAGCACATCGTAGAGATCAACCGCATCCTCTCCGACCGGATCAACAACTGCAAATCCCTCTTTCCCATCTGGCTCAACTGGGAATATATTCGGGACCTCATCGTGATGCCCGACGGCCTGACCGAGGCCGGGACCAAGGCCGCCGCCGACCGCTATTACTCCCACCGGTCCGAATATCCCTACCAGATCTACATCAACTGGGTCCCCGCCAAAGAGGGCAACGTCTTATACAACGACAAGCGCTTCGTCACCCTGCTCTACGAGTGGCACAACGACAGATTTACAGAATACAGCCGCGTCTCCGACGTGAGCAGCTATGTCAAGGGCAGCATCTACGATTTCCTGATGGAAAGCGAAAAAGTGGTCATGGTCGTGGACTGCGAAAACTCCGACCCCTACCGCCTCTGCGCCACTCTGCGGAACCTGGACGAGCAGTACACCCAAAAGATCAGCCGCATCATCCTCTTCAACGATGTCCACGCCGCCTCCGCCTGGAAGACGCTGGACGACTACACGGACCTCACCGTGGAACACATCATGATCGAGCGGGTGAAGCAGAACAAATCCCTCGTGGATATCACCCTCACCGCCCGGGCCTGTGAGGAGCACTACAAAAACAACGTCGATTCCTTCCTCATCGTCTCCAGCGACTCCGACTACTGGGGCCTCATCACCTCCATGCCGGACGCCAAGTTCCTCGTCATGGTCGAGCGGGAGAAATGCGGCATCGACATGAAGAACGCTTTGGCCGACTCCGAAATTTTCTACTGCTTCATCGACGATTTCTACTCCGGCAACGCCGAAGAGATTCGACGCAGCGCCCTCTTCAAGGCCCTGAACCACACTCTGGGCCACGCCATTCACCTCAATGTCAATGACATGTTCGACGACGCCCTCCGCTCCACCCGCATCTCCATGACGCCAGCCGAGCGCCAGCAGTTCTATGAGAAGCACATCCGGCAGATGAGCCTGGTCATCGACCCGGAGGGCAACGTGAAGATCGAGCTGAAACGCTGAGTTCCCTTTTCGTTCCGATTTTCTTTTTTCCATACGATGAAACCCAAAAACGGGACGCCCTCTCAAAAGGCGTCCCGTTTTTCTTCTTCGGTCTGAATGAACATGAGCAGGAAGCAGACAAGCAGCAGGGCGCTGCTGCATAAAATCGCCCACTGGCCGAACTTCGCGATGAGGCGGCTGCCTACGACAGCGCCCACGGCGAAAAAGGCAATGACGATGAAGTAGGTCAGGGCCTTGTTGCGGTCGCTTGTTTTGTGGGAGAACCAGTATTCCCCCAGGGCGTGCAGGCCCGCCCGGAAGTTGCCGATGCACATGGTGGTGGCGATGGAGTTGCCATGGATCTTGCGGAAGGCTTCGACCTGGAAGCCGCAGGCCAGGGAGGTCAGGCTGTTGGCCAGCAGGTTCCTCGTCTGGGGCTGAAAGGCCACGACCGCAAGGATAACGATCTCCATCAGCACCCCCAGCTGCCGCCAGTGCAGGCGGGTGAGACTGCGTTGGAAATGCTGGCGGAGAAGAAAGGCGATGGCGATGCCCGCGCCGAAGGCCAGGACGGGGCAGCCGTACTCTTTGACCATGCTCCAGTTGCCCTGGGAGAGGTTCACGCTGAAGAGCAGGATGTTGCCCGTCTGGGCGTTGGCGAAAACCTCGCCGCGAAAGAGGTAGGAGTAGGCGTCCATCAGCCCGCCGGAGAGGGCCAGGAGCAGGCCGAGGCGGAATGTTTCGGAAACCTGCCGGTCGCGGCCCAGCTTGGAAAAGAGTTTTTTGTGCGTTGGACGTGCCATGGTTCTGTGGATTCCTCCCGGAAGAAAACGCGCGGGCCGCCCCGGATGAGGGGCCTGTCCACGCGTCTGGTCTGTTATTCTTCGGAATCGCCGGTGGTCGTGCCGTCGCCGGTTCCGGTGGCGGTGCCGCCAGTGGTGTCCGTGTCACCTGTGGTGTCACCGGTCGTGTCGTTGGAGCCGGTGCCGCCGGTGGTCGTGCCGTCGGCCGCGTTGTCTCCGGTGCCGGTCGTGGTGGTGGTACCGGTGGTGGTCTTGTTGCTGTTGCCCGTCGTGGTGCCGGTGCTGCCGTCGTCGGCGTTGGTGCCAACGTCGCCGGTGGAGTCATGGGGGGTGGAGTTCGGGTTTTCCACCACGCTCACAGCCACTTCCACGGTCTTGGTCCCGGCCACGCCCTTGATGATGGCGCTGCCTACCTCCTTGGCGGTCACGACGCCGTCGCTGTCCACGGTGGCAACGGAGGTGTCGTTGCTGCTCCACTTGATGGTGGCGGCGGTCTTGGAGGTGTCCTCCATGACCACGGTGGCGTCGATGGGATACGTCTCGCCGGAGCGGACGGTGATGCTCTCGTTGGTCACCCGGATGTTGGCCACGCCCGTGGCGGTCTCGACCACGGTGACGGTGCCGCTGGCCACTTTTTCGCCGTCGATGGAGGCGGTGATGGTGGCGCTGCCCAGGCTCTCGGCAGTGAGGGTGGCGGTCAGGCCGTCGCCCTCGATGGTGACGACGTTGTTCTCGCTGCTGGTCCAGGTAACGGTCGGCTCGCTGGTGCTGCCGTTGGACGAGGTCGTTGTGCCGGTGTTCAGGGTGGCGGTGGCGGTCTCTCCCACCACGATCTCCGAGGTAGAGAAGTCGATCTTATAGTCGCCCTTGCCGGCCACCATGGACCGGATGACCAGCACGGCCAGCACGATCACGATCAGGCCGATGATGATGGGCAAAAACTGCATCAGCCCGCCCCGGCTGTGGCCGCGGTCATAGTCCCGGTCCCGATCCCGGTCGCGGCGGCGGCGGTCCCGGTCGTAGTCACGGTCATAGTCCCGGCTCCGGCTGCTGCGGCTGGGACGGTCGTAGTCCCGGTCCCGACGGCGCGTGTCGTCGGAAGAGGAGCGGCGGCGGTCCCGATCTCGATCTCTGTCCCGACCGGAGCTGGACGAGGAACGGGAAGCGCGGCTGTGGTCCCGGTCGCGGCTGCCGGAGCTGCGGCTGGAAGCGCCGGAGGAACGACTGCGGCCGCCGGACCCGGAGGAAGATGCCTTCTTCTTCCGGCTGGCCCCGTGGTCCTCCCAGTCGGGGGCGGTGCGCTCCCAGTCAGACAGGTCGATGTCATCGTCCCGGCGGCGGGTGTTGTAGCTGTCATAGCCCCGGGTGGAGTAGCGGTCGTAGCCCCGGTCATAGTCGTCGTAGTTGTCATAGTCCCGACCATAGACCGCCCGTTCGTACCGGTCGTAGGTGCCGCCGTTCCGATAGTCCCGGTCGTAATCGTCATACCGGCGGGAACTTCCTCTGGACGAGCGGCTGTAATCGTCGTAATCGTCGTAACGCATAAGCAATATCATCCTCCTGACGATCGTTCTGCATCGAAAAATATCATCGGGTCGTTGGATTCGACGAGAAATCTCCATAGTTCATGGTATTATATCATATCTGACAGCCGGTGAAAACACCTAATTTGTAAAGTTTCCGCAAAATATTGTCACCGCTTTTGGGCGAAATCCCGGGGAAACCTTTACCAAACGGGGGTTTTATGCTACAATAACCACAAAATCCGTCTTTTTCCGCCCTGGACCTCCCGTTTTCACGGCCTGGCTGGGGCGGGCGACAAGAAACGAGGGGATCCCTTATGAAGCTGTCTTTTCGATCCGCCGGCTCCGCCGCCTGGCCGGTGCTGCTGCTCAAGACCCCGGTGGACCGGGCCGACCGCCCGGCCATCACCCAAAAGCTCCAAAGCATCCGGGAGCTGGGGGCCAAAGAAATTTTCTTTCTGACCCCGCCCCAGGGCAAGGGTGTCGTCCGGGTCGAAACGCTCACGGGAGCCGTCAGCGGCACGGCCCTGCTGCTGGGCGGCCTGGACTTTGCCGTGGGCCGGGGGATCCGGCGGGATAAAAAGCTGCCGATCGAAAGCTGCGGGTGTGACGCCCCCTGCACCGTCCAGATCAATCCCCTGGCGGGGCACGCTTCGGCAGACCTGCCCCTGCCCCTGTGGATGGAATCCCGGCTCTTTTTGTCCAAAGCTGAAAAAACGCCGATGGTCTGCCTGCCGGGACTGGTGTGCGTCCTGCTCTCCGTGGAGGCGCTGCCGGAGGAAACCATTCTCTCCCCTGCGTTGGAAACCCTGGCGCGGGAAAACGACGTGAACTCTGCCGCGGCCCTGCTCTGGAATTTCCGGGCGGGCAGTTTATCTGTTGTCCGTTGGCAGGCAGGAGACGAGGGCCTGACTGCTCTCCCCTGCGGCGTGGCGGCGGCGGGGGCGGCTGCCGCCTGGTCCGCCCGGCACGGGACCGACAGGCACCACCGCCTGACCATCCACCAGCCCGGCGGGGACCTGGACACAGACGCCGTCGTCAAACGGGGCCAGCTTCAGCGCCTCACCGTCAGCGGGCCGGTCAGTCTGGGCGCGGAATATGTGGTCGAATTTTAAGGCTCTGCAAAAAAGAGGCAGGAACAGCGTCGTGCTGTCCCTGTCCTTTTTTATTTGCTTTCGTTTTCCGGTTTTTCGGCCTGCTGCTTGGCGGGTGCCTGCCCCTTGCCGCCGGCCTGTGACGGGTCAAAGCCATTCGGATCACCTGGACCGTCTGCTCCATCCGGGCCGCCCGGCCCATCGCCGCCACCCATATTCATGCTGCCCATGACGCTTACATCCAGGCTGGAAGCATCGATCAGGGCGTCGCTGTTGCGCTGGGCTTCCTCGGTGGAGGGAATGCTCCCATCCAGCTGGCCCTGAATGGACTGGCCGCGCAGCTTCACCACCTGGTAGAGCGTCTCCGCCGCCGTTTCGTATTCGTCATAGGAATAAAAGGCCGTCGGGTCTGTTTTCACCAGCTCATCGATCTGACTGCGAACGCGCTCATAGAAGGCGTCGAAACCGCCGCCGTTGATATACTCGCTGACCAGTTGTTGCAGATACGCATAATACTGGCTGTGATATGTCTCATTCTCCATGAGCGTATCAAAGAACTCCGTTCCGGAGAAGGCATCGTCGATAGGGCTGTTCACCAAACTGGTGGCGCCACTGCTCTGCTCTGTATCCGAATCGCCGGGGCTTCCGGGCATCCCACCGCCCATGCCGCCCATGCCGCCGAGGGCCAGGTTATAGTCCCAGGGAATGAGGTTCAGCTTGCCACCCGATTCGTAGAGATAGTAGTTGTGGGCCATCATACCGGATAGGCTGTCCTCGTTCACGGAAAACACATGGACCGCCATATAACGCAGAAGGTTGTCGATGTCCATGTACGCTTCCAGGTCGCTGCCCTCTGAGATATTTTTCAGGGCCTTGATCACGCGCTTGTGGTCTGCCTTGCTCGTCTTGGTAATCTCGCCGTCCCAGATCGTCTCGTAGCTGTCCGGGTCGTCGTCGGTGTAGTTGAGGTCTGCGCCGCCGCTGTCCATCTCCATGCTCTCCGGCGGTTCTCCGTTGCCGAAGTCTTTGCCGTCTCCCATGTTCTCCGGCGGCTCAGGCATCTCATCGGGCTTGCCTTCCGGCATGTCGTCGGGCATCCCGCCTCCCATGTCCATGCTCTCCGGCTTATAGAGCTTTCCGTCCTCTGTGCCGTAGTTGCGGAGCTGGAAGCTGTCTTCCACCGCTTCCAGGGCCAGGTAAACGCCCC
>CAVCXN010000248.1:0-6482 GCA_963606215.1 uncultured Mycoplasmatota bacterium
GTTGCCGGGCTTGGTCTTGATCAGCTGCAGAGCGGGACGGACGGTGTCGGCGGTGGAGTAGGTAGCGCCGCCCAGCAGACAGTCGGCCTCGCCCATCTTCACCAGCATGGTGCCGAAGTAGTTGCCCTTCATCAGGTTCTTACGGCAGTCCTCAGGGGACATCTTGCCCTTGCGCAGCTCGACCATCTTCTCCACCATGGCGTCCATACCGGCGTAGGTGGCGGGGTCCACGATGCGGATGCCCTCGATGTCATAGCCGCCCTTGGCAGCAGCGGCCTTGACCTCGTCCTCGACGCCCACCAGGATGGGGGTCAGGAAGCCGTCCTTCTTCAGACGAGCGGTGGCCTCCAGGATACGGGCGTCAGAGCCTTCGGTAAAGACCAGGGTGCGGGGATTGGCCTTCAGAGTTTCGATCAGTTTTGCGAACATGTTAGCTTACCTCCAAAATCATAAGACGAAGTGCGTCTTTTCCTTACGAATCAACTTGTTTATTGTAACACCATCTGCCCGGGGATGCAAGAGGCTCTGCGTCCCAATGAAAATTTAAGAAAAAGTTCATAGAGATTTTCGAATTCCTCTGCTATACTATGGGCCATCAAAACAAAAAGGAGGTCATTCCCATGACCAAGAACCACACGAAACGAGCCCTCGCCGCGCTGACGGCGGGCCTGCTGAGCCTGACCCTCTTAGCTGGCTGCGGCGGCCAGGACAGCACCGCCAACACCAACGTTCAGGGCCAGACCGACGCCAGCCAGAGCCAGGAGGTAGGCCAGAACCAGACGGCACAGTCCACCGTGACCACTGTGGGCGAGTTCACCACCCAGGACTTAGGCGGCAATACCGTTACCCAGGACATTTTCCGGGAACACAAGCTGACCCTGGTCAACGCCATGGGGACCTGGTGTTCCCCCTGCGTGCAGGAGATGCCGGAGCTGGAAAAGCTCTATCAGTCCATGCAGGAAAAGGGCGTCGGCGTCGTCGGTATCATTACGGACACCATCGGCGTGGACGGTGCTTTGGACGAGACGGCCTTGGAGACAGCGAAACAGCTGGCCGACCAGACCGGCGTGACCTATCCGCTCCTGGTCCCCGATTCCGGCTGGCTCAATGGCCGCCTGGCCAACATGGATACCTTCCCGGAGAGCTTCTTTGTGGATGAAAACGGCAATATCGTCGGCGAAGCCTATTACGGCAGCAACGACCTGGATGGCTGGACCAGCATCGTCGAGACGGAGCTGGCGAACCTGGAGCAGGGGGCATGATGCGCCGCCTGGCCCTTCCGATTTTGCTCATCGTGGTGGGGCTGGCGCTGGCCTGCTTTGGGGCAGCCCGGGGCGAGATGGCCGTGGTGCTGACCAAGGCCACCCACATCTGCCTGGAGTGTATCGGCATTGGATAAGAAACAACAAAAGCATAGCTGGCGGCACGGTGTCCAAGCATTGTGGGCCTTGCTGACCAACAGCTACCTCATTGGCTTTGCCCAGGGAAAAATTTATCAGGGGAAGCTGAAAAATCTCTGTCTCCCCGGCCTGAACTGCTACTCCTGTCCGGGGGCGGTGGGGGCCTGTCCAATCGGGGCGTTCCAGGCGGTGCTGGGGAGCTGGAATTTCAAGGCCCCGTTCTATGTGGCGGGCTTTCTGCTCTTCGTCGGGGCAGTCATGGGGCGGCTGGTCTGCGGCTGGCTGTGTCCCTTTGGGCTAATCCAGGAGTTACTGCACAAGATCCCGTTCCCGAAAAAAATCAAGACCTTTCGGGGGGACCGCCTTCTGCGCAAGGCCAAGTACATCATCTTTGTTCTCTTTGTCGTCCTGCTGCCTCTGTGCATCGTGGATGTGCTGGGGCAGGGAGCGCCTTACTTCTGTAAGCTGCTCTGCCCCGTGGGGGCCTTGGAGGGTGGCTTGCCGTTGGTCTTATTGAACAAAGGCTTGCGGGCGACCATCGGCTGGCTGTATGCCTGGAAGATGGTTTTGCTGGGCGGGACGATCTTGGCCTCGCTCATGATTTACCGGCCGTTCTGTAAGTACATTTGCCCGCTGGGGGCGGTGTACAGTCTCTTTAATCCCGTCTCCCTGGTGCGGTACCGGGTGCAGGGCGATGCCTGCGTTTCCTGCGGGAAGTGCGCGAAGGTCTGCGGCATGGGCTGTGATCCGGTGAAACAGGTCAATGACCTCGAATGTATCCGCTGCGGCGACTGCAAGCGGACCTGCCCGACCCAGGCTATCCACATCGGCTGCCGGAAATAAAGTAGGGGGGACTATCTTTGCGGGGAAAAATCTGGTACACTAGACCGGACCAAACAGAGAAAGGGGACCACCCGCAATGCCCAAACGCATGGTACTACAGCAATACTTCGGTTACGACGACTTCCGACCCGGCCAGGAGCCGCTCATCGACGGCATTCTGGCCGGACGGGATGTCTTGGGCATCATGCCCACCGGAGGCGGCAAGTCCATGTGTTATCAAATTCCGGCCCTGCTCCTGCCGGGGCTGACGCTGGTCATCTCGCCGCTCATTTCCCTCATGAAGGACCAGGTGGCGGCGCTGAACGGCGCGGGCATTCCGGCGGCCTTGCTCAACAGTTCGTTGGATGAGGCATCCTATCGGGAAATTGTCTGGCAGATACGACAGGGGATGCACAAGCTCCTGTACGTTGCCCCGGAACGGCTGGAAAACGAGCGTTTTCTCAGCCTGATGCAGGAGCAGGAAATTTCGATGATCGCCGTGGATGAGGCCCACTGTGTCTCCCAGTGGGGACAGGATTTCCGGCCCAGTTACTTAAAAATTCCTGACTTCGCGGCCCGGCTCCCAAAGCGCCCGGTGGTGTCGGCCTTTACCGCCACGGCGACTGCAGAGGTCCAGGCGGATATCGTCCAGCGCTTGGAGCTGATAGACCCAGTAAAGATCGTGACGGGCTTTGACCGGCCCAACCTCTATTTTGATGTCCGGCGGCCCAACCAGAAGCTCCCGCTGCTGACCCAGCTGGTGGAGGAAAGAAAGGGGCGCAGCGGCATCATCTACTGCGCCACCCGTGCCAATGTGGAAAAGGTCTGCGACCATCTGCGGCAGCGGGGCATCCCTGCCACCCGCTACCACGCGGGCCTGAGCGAGGAAGAGCGGCGGCAGAATCAGGACGATTTTCAGTTTGACCGCGCGCCCGTCATGGTGGCGACGAACGCCTTTGGCATGGGTATTGATAAGTCTAACGTCAGCTATGTCTTCCACTTCAACATGCCCAAGAGCCTGGAAGCCTACTACCAGGAGGCGGGCCGCGCCGGGCGGGACGGAGAACCGGCAGAGTGTATCCTGCTCTTTGCCCAGGGAGATGTGTCCACTGCCGAGTTTTTCATCCAGCAGAGCGGGGACAACAACGAGGTCCTCTCCCCGGAAGAATTGGAGGAAATTCAGGCCCGGGACTACCAGCGCTTGCAGGCCATGGTGGGCTACTGCAAAACCTCTCACTGCCTGCGGGGACATATCTTAGACTACTTCGGCCAGTGGCATGAAGAACGGTGCGGCAACTGCGGCAACTGCCGCCGGCAGTTCGTCCAGGTGGATATCAGCCGGCAGGCCCAGATGATTTTATCCTGCATCAAACGGGTGCAGGGGAAGCTGGGGTATTATGTAGGGGCGGGCCTCATTATGCAAGTGCTGACGGCCAGCCGGGAAAAACGGCTGTTGGAGCTGGGCTTGGATGAGCTATCCACGTACGGCCTGATGAAGGGCACGGATAAAAAGACCCTGCGGGCCTATCTGGACGCGATGGAACGGGCGGGCGTGGTGACAACGGAATCTCTGCACAAGACCCTGCGCTTTACGCCCCTGTCCGGGGAAGTGCTGTTTCATGGCAAGACCGTCTCCATGACCCAGGCGGTGGAGGCCGCCGCGCCCCGCAAAGCTGCGGCGCACAGCGCAGTACCGGGGGCAGTCGGACCGCTGTCCGAGGGGGAAGAGCGCATCCTGACGGCCCTCAAGCAGACCCGCCGGGATTTGGCCGAGCGGGAAAATGTCCCCCTGTATCTTATTTTCTCCAACGCCACCCTCACGGACATGGCCCGCCGCCGCCCGGCCAGCCTGGAGGACTTTTTGGAAGTCTCCGGCGTGGGCGAGGTGAAGGCCCGGAAGTATGGCAAGGCATTTCTGCGGACCCTGGCGCGGGTGCGGGAGGAATGAACACTCTTGCCGGACAATTTGACCAAGCTGTCCAGCGGCCGCCTGCTTGTCAGACGGTCGTTTTTTTGCTATAATTTAGTATCCTGCTGGCAAAAAATGCCCCGGCCTGTGTGAACGGGGGAATTTTATGCTATACTTATCCTATCAAGGAGTCACTGAACTATGGGTATGTTTTCACAGCTGGCCCAGGGGGTGGATTGGTCCAGCATGGGGCAGATGATCCTGCGCATCGCGGCCGTTCTGCTGTGCCTGGTCATCCACGAGGTCAGCCACGGCCTGGCGGCCTATCATCTGGGCGACCCCACCGCCAAGCAGAGCCACAGGCTCTCTCTGAACCCCCTGCGCCACCTGGACCCCTTCGGCCTGATCATGATGGTTACGGTGGGCTTCGGCTGGGCCAAGCCCGTGCCGGTGGACCCCCGCTACTTCAAAAGGCCCAAGCAGGGCATGGCCATCACCGCTTTGGCGGGTCCTGCCTCTAACTTTGTGCTGGCGTATGTGTCTACCATCATTTATAGTATGCTCTTCGCTGTGGAGCAGGTGAAGGGGGAGACGATGGGGCTGAGTATGGCCCTGACCTTTTTCTCCCTGCTCATCAGCCTGAACATTGGTTTGGGTATTTTCAACCTCATCCCCTTCCCGCCCCTGGACGGCTCGAAGGTGCTGGCCATGTTCCTGCCGGACCGGTGGTATGGCCGCTGGATGCAGCTGGAACGCTACGGCATGATCGTGCTGATGGCGGCGCTGTGGTTTGGTCTGCTGGACGGGTTCTTAATGGCCGCCCGGAACCTGGTCCTGAACGCGATGCTGAACGGCTCCCACTTCGCCTATCTGGGGATGCTCTTCCTGCTGACCCGATGAGGGATGGGACATGGAGCGACCAGTCTATCATCTCAAGGGCATCGTGAAGGACGGGGCCGAGGCTACGAAAGACTTTGTGGGGCCGCTGGACCTCATCTTACATTTGCTGAAAAAGAATAAGATCGCCATTCGGGACATTCCCCTGGCGGGGATTCTGGACCAGTTCCTGGCCTGGATGGAGACGAGACGGGCGCTAGACTTAGAGGTGGCGGGGGAGTTCGTCTCTATGGCTTCCCACCTGATGCTGCTCAAGACCCGGATGCTGCTCTCCCAAGAGGATCAAGAGGCTCAGGCGGAAATGGCAGAGCTGATTGCCTCTCTGGAGGCCCGCCAGCGGCACGAATGCGGCCAGCGGGTCCGGGTGGTTCTGCCCCAGCTGGAAGCGCTTTGGCAGCGGGGGAGCGCAGGCTTTCCTAAGCCCCCGGAGAAGCTGTTTTTCGAGCGGGTCTATCGCTATGAACACAAACCGTCGGACTTGACCCGGGCCTTGCATGCCTGGCAGCAGCGGCAGAAATTGGCCATCCCCCCGGCCCTGGCGGAGTTCCGGGCCGTGGTGCGGCCGGAGCCGTACCGGGTGGAGGACAAGGCCGCCCAAGTCCTGGCGCTGTTGGAAGAACGCGGGCCGCTGCGGATGGATGACCTCATTCGGACCAGCCGGAGCCGGTCGGAGGCGACGGCGGCGTTTCTGGCACTGCTGGAATTGTGCCGGAGCGGGCGGGTCCATCTGTCGGGGGACCGGGAGGATCCGGAGATTTTCTTCGTCCCCGCTTGAACCGACACAGAACCAACGGAAGGAGGGATGCCCTGTGGAACAGGCAGAACGGGAACGGGCAGCGGAAGCCATTCTCTTCGCCCTGGGGGAGCCGGTGACGACGGCGCGACTGGCCCAGGCATTGGACGCGCCGGAAGAAGAAATCCTCGATGCCTGCCAAGCATTGGCGGCGTTTTATGAAACCCAGGCCCGGGGCATCCGTCTGGTGCGGTTGGAGCAGAGCTGGCAGCTCGTCTCGGCCCCCCGCTGGGGCGAGGTCATCCGGGGCCTGCTGGCCCGAAAGAAGGCGGATAAACTCTCACCGGCGGCGTTGGAGACGCTGGCAATCGTGGCCTATTTCCAGCCGGTGACGCGGGTCTATCTCGACCAGGCCCGGGGGGTAGACAGCGCCCATTCTCTGGGGTTATTATTAGACCGAGAACTGGTCGAGCCGTGCGGGAATCTGGACGCCCCGGGGCGGCCGACGCTTTACCGAACGACGCAGACCTTTTTGCGCAGCTTCGGCCTGTCCAGCCTGGAAGCGCTGCCGCCCCTGCCGGAGGGCGTTCCGGCGGGACCGGGGGGTGCGCCATGATCGGGCTGGTGATTTTGCTCCTCCTGGTCCTGCTGGTGCTGGCCGTGGCGTTTCTGCGGCTGGGCGCGGCGGCGGGGTATGACGAGACGGGGGGCTGGGTGAAGG
>CAVCXN010000249.1:0-3585 GCA_963606215.1 uncultured Mycoplasmatota bacterium
GTCTGGCCGTAGATGTAAAAATAGACGACGAATAAGAAGGAATCCTTGTAAGAATTCCCTTTCGATGTTATAATATTCAATGATACAGGCTGCACTCCAGCGCGCCTTTGGCTCCTGATTTTCAAGAATTCTCATAATCCTAAAAATACTCGGATGCGTTTGTTCGAAAGAAACACATCCGAGTATTTTTCTTCTGCTAAGCTATGTAACGGGCAACCCCCTGCGTGAACGGGCTGTCCCGGCAGGGAGAGATTGCGTTGCCGGGAGGCCCGTGACCACTGGTTTTAGACGAGAGTATCTGGGTGCAGACCAAAACTGACCGCAATGGCGGCATCGACCCGGTGCATCATGGGTCCATCGACCCGGCCCATGTGCTCCCGCAGACGTTTTTTGTCCAGGGTCCGTATCTGCTCCAAAAGGATGACAGAGTCCTTGGGCAGGCCGAACTGCCGCGCTGCCAGCTCAATGTGGGTGGGCAGCTTCGCCTTCCCGGTCTGGGAGGTGATGGCCGCCGCAATGACGGTAGGGCTGTGGCGGTTTCCGGTGTCGTTCTGCACAATCAGCACCGGGCGCACGCCCCCCTGCTCACTGCCCACCACAGGGCTGAGGTCTGCATAAAAGATATCTCCACGCTTGACGCTATTATCCACAAAGCTCACACTCCGCTGGAAGTAGGATCCTGCGCCGCAGAGGATGGAACCATCCTATGTAGCGCGGGTCACTATGATTCTCCCACGGACAGGCGGCCTTTATACCCGGCAACGGAAAAAAGTGCACCGCCTAAAGACCAGCGCGGCGGCCCGAAGCCCGCCGCGCCTCTTTCCTCAGTCCAGTCTATGCAGCATAGTCTGTTTCGGGAACGATGTTATTTTTCTGTTTGAACTTACTTGTTCAGATAGATTCTGGGGATACGCTTGGTCAGCACGCACAGCAGCTCATAGGAGATGGTGTTCATGATCTCAGCGCCGGCCTCGACGGACTGATCGTTGGTGCCGTCGCTGCCGTATAGAATGGCTACGTCGCCTTCCTTCACATCGGGTGCATCGGTTACATCCACCATGCACATATCCATGCAAATACGGCCCACGATGGGCAGCTTCTTGCCGTTGATAAGCACAGTCAGCTTGTTGGAGAAGCCGCGGCAGAAGCCGTCGCCATAGCCCACGGGGATGATGGCCAGACGGGAGGGACGGGTCAGGGTATTGGTACGGCCATAGCTAACGGGGGTATTGGCAGGCACGTCACGGACGGTGGCCACACGGCTCTTCAGCTCCAGCACGGGGACCAGATCGCACAGAGCGTGGTCCATCTTGGCGTCGGGGAAGGCCGAACTGCACGATGCCGGGGCGGATCATGTCCAGATAGGTAGCAGGATACAGCAGCGTAGCGGCGCTGTTGGCGCAGTGACGGATCTCGAACTCATAGCCCAGGTCACGGACTTTCTGAATGATATCCTGGAAGCGGCCGAACTGGAGCATGGTGTACTCCTCGCTGCCGTCGGAATCGGAGAAGTGGGTGAAAATACCCTCTGCCTTCAGGCCGGGCAGCTTCACAGCCTCGCTGATCTCCTGAGCGGACTTCTCCATCGTCTCCTCGTGGCACATAAAGCCCAGACGGGTCATACCGGTGTCGCACTGGATGTGTACGGTGATGGTGCCGCCGGCCTTCTGTGCGCCAGCGGACAGGGCTTTGGCGTACTCCAGGTCATAGCAAGCCTGGGTGATGTTATACTTCACCAGCTCTTCGGCATAGATGGCGGAGGTGCAGCCCAGGATCAGGATGGGGGTCTTCACGCCGGCCTCACGAACTTCAATGGCTTCGTCCAGGCAGGCAACGCCCAGATAATCTGCGCCAAGCTCCTCCAGCTTCTTTGCCACGGGCACAGCGCCGTGGCCGTAGGCGTCGGCCTTCACCAAGCCAAGGTATTTGGTCCCCTCGGGAGCCAAACCTCTCAGTGCATGATAGTTATGGGCCAGCTTATCAAAGTCTACCTCTGCCCAAGTGCGTTTCGTTTGTGCGTCCATGTGTCACACGATCCTTTCTCTTATGTGGTCCTAGAGATAATATTAAAGTCAGAAAACTCACAGCAAATCACAGTGGATCCATAACTACGAAGTTCTCCCCGCAGCGGAGTTTTCCGGTCTTTACAAAACCATAGGATGGTTTCTGTGCCCTCTCCTGTCCCCTGCTCCGGGTCCCGGTAGCACAGGCGGAGGGTATCTGTTTCTCCCAGCAGTTCACTGCCTGTTTCCGCCAGACAGCCGCTTTGTACGGCGGCGATCAAGGCTGGCAATGCATCCAAGGGGGAAAGCCCATCCTCGTTTAAGGGTCCCGTCTCCAGACGGACCCCGTCATAGACCAAATTGGTCTGTCCCTGTTCGATCGTAGCAGTGATACCGGCCACTTCCTCCGGAGCTGTGAGGACCAGGTTCATCCCCTGCTCCTGGTCGCTGGAAAACGTGACCGAATAGGAATATACCCGCTGTCCATAATCTGCGGTCAGCTCCATTTGGCCGGAACATCCGGTCATGGAAAGAAAGTCTTCCCGCAGTTGGAGCGCCAGATCATCTTCCTTCTGGCTGCCAGTGCAGCCGCATAGGGCTACGACAAGACCCGCAGCCATCGCTGTGGTCAGCAGGAATTTGCTTCCGCGCAAAAAAGCGCCCCCTTGCTGTTCTTAGTCCACCGAAGCGCCCATCGCCTGCTGAATGGCCGTCGGGATCTGTCCGATCAGGTCCCCGGGGGTCATGCCATACTCCCCGAGCCTTTGGGCCGCCAGATCCCCTGCCCGCCCGTGGAGCCATACGGCCGCCGGAACCGCCTGCTTAGGCGGGATACCCTGGCCCAGCAGGGAGAGGATCATACCCGCCAAAACATCGCCGCTGCCCCCCTTAGCCATGCCCGGGTTTCCGGTGGTGTTGACAAAAGCCTCCCCGTCCGGGAACGCAGTAATGGTCCGGTGCCCTTTCAGAACCAGCACACAGCTGTGCTGACGGGCAAAGGCCAGGGCAGCATCCACGCGGTCAGATCCAATCGGCTTCCCCTGTGTCAGCCGAAGAAACTCCCCGTCGTGGGGCGTGAGTACCGTCAGGCGATCGCGCCTGGTGTCCAGAACATCTATATGCTCTGCCACTGCGTTTAGACCGTCTGCATCCAAGACCAGCGGGACGGGCAAACGCTGCACTAAATGAAGGGTACACACATCAGTTTTTCGGCTGCGGCCCAGACCTGGGCCGATCAGAGTAGCCTCACTTTGCGACATTTTGCTTAGAAGAACCTCGAAAGGCGGGATAGGTGCTGGCATGGCCGACTGGCACTTAACGGCCAGCACCGGCCAAATGGCACGGTCTACCCAGAGAAAGACCAGCCCAGCCCCCGTGCGCACCGCGCCGGAAGCCGCCAGCGCAGGCGCGCCGGTGAAGCCGACGGACCCGGCCAAGATATGCACTTTGCCAAATGTCCCCTTGTGTCCGTCCCGTGCCCGCACAGGCAGACAGCGGCGGACAAAATCCTGTGTTACCTGGGTCATGGAGCGCCCACCTTTTTGGAGAAAAATACTATGCGGAAGCGGACAGGAAATCTGCC
>CAVCXN010000249.1:3595-6280 GCA_963606215.1 uncultured Mycoplasmatota bacterium
TGCCCTTCTGCATTATAGGATTTTCGTGCTTGATTTTCAAGTTTTTTTGTGCTAAACTTGAGCCATTGCAGAAAACGATGAAAGGAAAAATAGTGGATCTTACCGTTTCCACCAGAGAGGGAGGGCCATCGGCTGAAAGCCATCCTGGGAAGCTACCGCTTGTTCGTCCTGGAGTTTCGGCGGGGAAATACGCCGACGGATGGTCCACCGTTACCGGGCGAATGAAGCGCGTGCAGAGTGCATTCTCTGCGCGAAGGTTCGGGTGGTACCGCGGAAGATGATTGCCTTTCGTCCCGTAATGATCGGGAGGAAAGGCTTTTTTGTTTTTGGAGGATGCAGTATGAAGGAACAACTGGAAAGAATCAAACAAGACGCTCTGGCGGCTCTGTCCAGCACCAAAGAAGCGGCCGACCTGGAAAGCCTGCGCGTCAAGTATCTGGGCAAAAAGGGTGAGCTGACCGCTGTGCTCAAGCAGATGGGCAAGCTCACCGCCGAAGAGCGGCCTGTCATCGGCCAGCTGGCCAATGAGGTCCGGGAAAAACTGGCCGCCGAGATCGACAGCCAGAAGAAAAAGATCGAGGAGATCAAGCTCCAGGCCCGTCTGGAAGCTGAGGCTGTGGACGTGACCATTCCCGGCATTGAGAAGCGCATGGGCCACAAGCACCCTATGTATTTGGCCCTGGACGAGATCAAGGATATCTTCGTGGGCATGGGCTTTACCATCTTGGACGGACCCGAGGTGGAGCTGGCTTACTATAACTTTGACCGGCTGAACGCCGAGGAGGGCCACCCTTCCCGCGATTGGTCCGATACCTTTTATTTTGACAAGGACAGCCGCGTGATGCTTCGTAGCCAGACCTCCCCCATGCAGGTCCACGCCATGGAGACGAAGCCCCTTCCCATCCGTATCCTGGCCCCCGGCCGTGTATACCGGAAGGACGAGGTGGATGCTACCCACTCCCCCATGTTCCACCAGGTGGAGGGCATGGTCATTGATAAGAACATCACTATGGCCGACCTGAAAGGCACTCTGAATGCCGTCATGGAGCAGTTGTACGGTGAGGGCACCAAGACTCGGTTCCGTCCCCACCACTTCCCCTTCACGGAACCCTCCTGTGAGATGGACGTGCAGTGCCACAAGTGCGGCGGTGTGGGCTGTCCCACCTGTAAAGGAGAGGGCTGGATCGAGGTCCTGGGCGCCGGTATGATTCATCCCAAGGTTCTGGAAATGTCCGGCATCGACCCCGAGGAGTATTCCGGCTGGGCCTTCGGCATGGGTCTGGAGCGTATGGCTATGCGCCGCTTCAAGATCGCCGACCTGCGGCTGATTTTTGAGAATGATGTCCGCTTCCTGGAGCAGTTCTAAGAAAGGAGAGAGAAGCTCATGTTACTGTCGAGAAAATGGCTGAATGAATTCGTCCCCGTAGACGTGGATGACCGCACCTTTGCTGAGGATATGACCCTCTCCGGCTCCAAGGTGGAGATCACGGGAATCGAGGGGGAGGAAATTTCCAACGTTGTCGTTGGCCGCGTGGTGGAGATCAAACGCCACGAGAACTCCGACCATATGTGGATCTGCCAGGTAGACGTGGGTGAGGATGCCCCCATTCAAATCGTCACCGGCGCACAGAACGTCTCTCAAGGCGATCTGGTCCCCGTGGCAAAACACAACAGCACCCTGCCCGGCGGCGTTAAAATCACCAAAGGCAAGCTCCGCGGCGAGGAGTCCAACGGTATGCTGTGCTCTTATAAAGAGCTGGGTATGACCGACAACGACTGGCCTTACAGCACCGCGGACGGCATCTTCCTGCTGGAATCCGACCCCGACCTGAAAGCCAAGGGCCTCAAGCCCGGCGATGACATTCGCACGGCCATTGGTCTGGATGACCATGTGGTGGAGTTTGAGATCACCCCGAACCGTCCTGACTGCCTGTCCGTCATTGGTCTGGCCAGGGAAGCTGCTGTCACCTATGGCAAGACCATGGCCCAGCACGAGCCTGTGGTCAAGGGCGGCGGCTCAGGAAACCTCACAGAGCTGCTGGACGCAGAAACCCCCGCCACCGATCTCTGCCCCCGTTATACCGCCCGTATGGTGCGAAACGTCAAAATCGGCCCCTCCCCCAAGTGGATGCGGGACCGTCTGCGTGCCTCTGGTGTGCGCCCCATCAACAACATCGTGGACATCACCAACTATGTCATGCTGGAGTACGGCCAGCCCATGCACGCCTTTGACTACCGTTATGTGAAGGGCGGTAAGATCGTGGTCCGTCGGGCTGAAGACGGCGAGACCCTCACCACTCTGGACGGCAATGTGCGCCAACTGAATTCCTCCATGCTGGTTATCGCCGACGAGCACCGCGCCGTCGGTCTGGCCGGTATCATGGGCGGCGAAAACAGCGAGATCGTAGAGGACACGGTTGATGTCGTCTTCGAATCTGCCAACTTCAACGGTACTTCCATCCGCCGCACTGCTCTGGCTCTGGGTATGCGGACAGAGGCTTCGGCCAAGTTCGAGAAGGGTCTGGATATTCTGAACACCCTTCCTGCGGTCAACCGGGCTTGTGAGCTGGTAGAAATGCTGGGCGCTGGCGAAGTGCTGGACGGCACCATTGACATTCTGAACTTTGTGCCCCAGCCCAAGCAGCTGAAGCTGCGGGCGGACAAGATCAATGCACTGCTGGGCAC
>CAVCXN010000250.1:0-2575 GCA_963606215.1 uncultured Mycoplasmatota bacterium
GTCCCCCGGCGTAAGCCATGGCGGTAGCCGCCAGCATCATCAAAACATACTTCGGCTCCCCCCAGGCGTAAAAGAACAGGGAGAGGACCAGAAGAAGGCCGTTGCGCCAGGTCCGGTTTTTCACCAGAAAATGCGGCAGGACCACCAGAGGCAGGAAGAGGTAGAGAAAGGTCAGACTGCTGAATACCATAGCTCAGCCCTCCGGATCAAACGTGTCCTGGGCAAAGTAATCGATGTTTCCCAGCAGCAGGACGTTGGTGATGTGGTTGGCCTGGGTGTAGGCCGTGAGGTCGAAAGGCTGGCCCATGCTGTGCTCGTAATAGCGCAGGTCCACGGAGTAAAGCGTATCATAGTGGCTGGCCAGCAGCTTTAGGATCGCGTTGTCGAAGGAGTCCCCGATCACCAGCAGGCTCCCCCGGTCCGTGGTGCCGGTGGAGAAGATGACCTCGCCCTCATCCCCACCGTAGAAGCCGCCGTAGGACAGGGATTTTTCACTGGTCCCGGCGAAGAAATTTGCCTGGTCTCCGTAGTCCTCCACCGGCTGGCCGTCGATGGTGACGGTCATGGCGGGGAAATCGTAGGGGTAGGCATAAAAGGGTTCCCTCAGCACACCATCTGCCCCCACCCGGCGTGCTTTCACGCCGCTGAACTCCCCCACCAGCACCGGGTCGCCGGTGGGTTCCAGGGGCGTGCCGGTGCAATGGAGAAAGTCGAAGAGCTGGCGGTAGGCGGCGTAGGAGCCGTAGAGGTTCCAGTGGGTGTCGGTGCGGAAAAACTGGCGTGAGAACTCGTCGAAGCTGTCCACAGTGTAGGTAGCCTTCTGGTCATCCGGCAGGTTCAGGTTTTGCTGGAGATACTCAGAGAAGCCCGCCTTTTCCTGGGTGAAAAAGTCTATGTCCGTGTCCTTTTCCACGTAGTAGACCCAGAAGGTCAGCTCCGGGTGGTTGGCAAAAGTCTGGTTCAGGGAGGCGCATTTGCGGTCTAAATCCGCCTGGTTGTTGGCCAGGGTGCGGGGCCAGTTGGTGATGAAGTCGTCCCCGTAGAGACAGAGGCCATTGAAGGAGACATAGCGCCCCTGGTCGCCACCGGTGAGGGCTCGGACGCCGTGGAGGGTACGGAGAAGAAAGGTCGTCTTCCCATTGTTATATGCCTTTTTCATGTACTGGGAAAACGGGATCTGGTCGCTCAGGCTGTCCTCGGCGGCGTCCTGAAGGGTTCCATCCAGAAAGGCGCGGGTTGAAACCGTTGGAAACTGGCTGGCGTAGCGGTTCTCATAGTCATTGATCTCTTTAGGGAAGCAGAGGGTGCGGACCAAGCCCACCACCAAAAGCGCCGCCACAGCTAGGAGAAAGCACTTTTGCAGAATCTTCATGCGCTCATGCCTCGCTCCGGAACTTATAGCCGATGCCTCGCACCGTCTCGATGCGCTCCCCGCAGGGGCCCAACTTTTGACGGAGGGTCCGGATGTGGACATCGACGGTACGGCTCTCCCGACCCATGGTGTCCCCCCATACCTTATCTAATATCTTGTCGCGGGAGAGGACGATGCCCCGATTTTCCAGGAGCAGACACAGCAGCTCAAATTCTTTCAGCGTTAGCGCCACGTCCTGGCCGTTCACCTTCACCAGGTGGCGAGAGGGAGAGACTTCCAGGCCGCCGGACCGGTAGGAATCTGCTACCGCCTCCGTGGGCGCGCCATACGTCTCTGCCCGGCGCAGGAGGGCGCGGATACGGGAGAGCAGCTCCATCATGCGGAAGGGCTTTTGCACGTAGTCATCCGCCCCGGCGTCCAGGGCCAGGACCGTGTCGTATTCTGTCCCCTTGGCCGTGAGCATCATCACGGGGATGGCGCGGGTGGCGGGGTCGGCCCGGAGCTTGCGTAAAATCACCATGCCGTCCTCTTCCGGAAGCATGATGTCCAGCAAAATCAAGTTCGGCGTATTCTGCCCCATGGCGGTCCAGAAGGCCGAGGGGCGGTCGTAGCCCTCGGCGGGCAGGCCGGTATTGTTTAAGGTGTAAGTGACCAGCTCCCGGATGCTGGCGTCGTCCTCCACAAAGTAGATCATGGCGTGTCCTCCTTTTTCGCGCGCTGTACAGGAAGATCGTGGAAGGGAAAACAAAAGAAAAAAGCCTTGTCTTTCGACAAGGCTTTTGTTGGAGGCGCCACCCAGATTTGAACTGGGGGTAAAGGTTTTGCAGACCTCTGCCTTACCACTTGGCTATGGCGCCGTTGGAGCGAGTGACGAGGCTCGAACTCGCTACCTCCACCTTGGCAAGGTGGCGCTCTACCAGATGAGCTACACTCGCATAACGCCGTGAGATTTCACAGCGTGGTGCCCAGGGCCGGAATCGAACCAGCGACACGCGGATTTTCAGTCCGCTGCTCTACCAACTGAGCTACCTGGGCAAATAAAAGGGTAAGGATGAAATCATTACCCTTTTGGCGACGCGGAAGGGACTTGAACCCTCGACCTCCGGCGTGACAGGCCGGCGTTCTAACCAACTGAACTACCGCGCCATATTGGCAGGGGCAGAAGGACTTGAACCCTCGGCACGCGGTTTTGGAGACCGCTGC
>CAVCXN010000251.1:0-5594 GCA_963606215.1 uncultured Mycoplasmatota bacterium
CCATATGCTCCAGCATCCGGTCGGCCCGGTCGCTGAACTCCTGGTCGATGCCAAACTCCTTGTTCATGCCGCCGCAGAACTTCTTGGCCGTGGCAGTATCATAGACCGGCGTCAGGAAGAGGTTGAACATCCCCAGGCTCTCGTAGTCATAAAAGCCGTTGTACTTCTCCAGGTCTGCCGGGGTCTTGACCTCGGGGCACAGGAAGGCCGTCTCAGGCAGCGCGCCGTTGTTGGCGGCCTTGAGCGCTTCCTCCTGCTCGCCGGGCAGGTAGCAGTCCATGTAGCAGCACTTGGTGAGCCAGTCGTTCACCATGTCTACGACATCCTGCACGTTGGTGTAGCTGGCGAAGCGCGTGACGTTCCGCTCCTCGCCGCTGGTGGCATACATCAGAACAAAAAAGTGATCGTTCATGGTTTCTCGTCTCCTTTGTTACGATTCCTCGTCCAGGGCGCAGCCCAGCAGCCGGACCTCCGGCTCCAGGGTCACGCCGGTCTGTTCCAACACCGTGGCCCGCACCAGGCGGATGAGGGCCAGGATATCCCGGCAGGTGGCGCCTCCGGCGTTGATGACAAAGCCCGCGTGCTTCTCCGAGACCTGCGCCCCGCCGACCCTGGTCCCTTTCAGGCCGCACTGCTCGATGAGTCCCCCGGCAAAATGCCCCACGGGACGCTTGAAGGTGCTGCCCGCGCTGGGAAACTCCAAGGGCTGTTTCGCGCGGCGGCGCTGGGCCAGGTCCGCCATTTTTTCCCGAATGGCCGTCTCATCACCCGGGGCCAGGGTCAGATGCGCCCCCACGATGCTCCAGGGCAGCTTGGCAAAGACGCTGGTTCGGTAGCCCAATTCCAGCTGGGCTTTTTCCAGACGGCGGGCCGTGCCCGTCTCGTCCAGGCAGTCCACCCAGTCAATGACCTGGGCCATCTCCCCGTCGTAGGCTCCGGCGTTCATGAACACGCCGCCGCCGACGGTCCCCGGGATGCCGTGGGCAAATTCCAGGCCGGTCAGCCCGCACCCGGCGGCAAAGCTCGCGGCCTGGGCCAGGGAAAGGCCGCTGCCGACATACAGGCCGGTGTCACCGTCCCGTTCTAATTGGGTCAGGCCCCCGGCCATCTTGATGAGAAAGCGGTCCACGCCCTCGTCGGCCACCAGCAGATTGGACCCCTTACCCAGGAAAAAGGGCGCGATGCCCTCCTCTGCTGCCGCCTGTAACACGGCGGACAGCTCTTCCAGGCTCTTGGGCAGGGCCATGAGTGCCGCCGGGCCGCCCACCCGAAACGTGGTGTGCTGGGCCATCGGCTCGTGTGCCCGGACTTCTAAGCCGGGGATCTGGCTGAGTTTGGCGCTGAGCGCCTGAAATGGCTCCATGGAACCCTCCTCTCCCGTCCTCGGTGGGACGGTGTTTCCATCAGATATAGTATAACATATCCGGGGGAAGTATTTCAATCCACGTCTCCCCCCGGTAGAAAAACGGCTGCGGTTTCCCGCAGCCGTTTTGTGCTGTGCAAAAAAGAGAGACTTAGTTCTCGTCGTCGCTGTCCAGGCTGATGGACAGGATCTCGTCGCCATCGTCCTCTTCGTCCTCGTCGGGCAGCAGGTCAGCCTCTTCCGGGGCCTCCTCGGGTTCCAGAGCCTCCTGGGGATCCTGGCCCTCCTGCACGGCGGCCGCGACTGCGGCGTAGCCGGTCTTGGGCTGGTCCTCTTCCTCGTCACGGGGGTTGACCTGGCGATACATGGCCAGGCCGGAGCCGGCGGGGATGAGCTTACCGATGATGACGTTTTCCTTCAGGCCGACCAGGTGATCCACCTTGCCCTTGATGGCGGCCTCGGTCAGGACCTTGGTCGTCTCCTGGAAGGAGGCGGCGGACAGGAAGGAGTCGGTGGCCAGAGATGCCTTGGTGATACCCATGAGCAGGGTGGTGGCGGTGGGCACCACCAGCTCGCTGCCGTCCTCGTGGGTCTCGCCGGCGGCGATGCGGGCCTCGATCGCTTCCTTGGCGTCCAGATACTCCATGACCTCCACGGTGGAACCGGAGAGCAGCTGGGAGTCACCGGGTTCCTCGATGCGGACCTTCCGCATCATCTGGCGGACGATGATCTCGATGTGCTTGTCGTTGATGTCAACGCCCTGCTGACGGTAGGGCTTCTGGACTTCCTGAATGAGGTAGTCGTGGACGGCGGAGACACCGCGGATCCGCAGGACCTCGTGGGGAGACAGCGCGCCCTCGGTCAGCTGGTCGCCCTTGTTGACCCAGTCGCCGTCCTTGCAGCGGATGCCGGCGCTGTAGGGCAGCGCGTAGCTGACCACCTCGCCGTCGTCGGCGGTGATGGTCACGTTGCAGATGGTGATGCGCTTGCTCTCCTCCATGGTCACGCGGCCGCTGATCTCGGCCAGCTGTGCCATCTTCTTGGGTTTCCGGGCCTCGAACAGCTCTTCGACACGGGGAAGACCCTGGGTGATATCGCCGCCGGCGACGCCGCCGGTGTGGAAGGTACGCATGGTCAGCTGGGTGCCCGGTTCGCCGATGGACTGGGCCGCGATGATACCGACGGCCTCGCCCGCGCCCACCGGCTCGCCGATGGCCAGGTTCACGCCGTAGCACTTGGAGCAGACACCCTGGCGGGCGCGGCAGGTCAGGACAGAGCGGATTTTCAGCTCGTGAATGCCCTTGTCCTCCAGGACCTTGGCATCGTCCATGGTGAACATGTGGTCCTTGTCGAAGAGAACTTCGCCGGTGGCGGGGTCCACCACGTCGTTGACCGGATAGCGGCCCTTGAGACGCTCGGCAAACGGCTCGATGACCTGGCCGTTCTCGCTGATCTCGTGGACGGTGATGCCCTCGGTGGTGCCGCAGTCGTGCTCGCGGATGATGACCTCCTGGGAGACATCGACCAGACGGCGGGTCAGATAACCAGAGTCGGCAGTACGCAGAGCAGTATCGGCCAGGCCCTTACGAGCGCCTCTGGAAGAGATGAAGTATTCCAGAACGGACAGACCCTCACGGAAGTTTGCCTTGATGGGGATCTCGATGGTCCGGCCGGAGGTATCGGCCATCAGGCCGCGCATACCGGCCAGCTGACGGATCTGCGCCATAGAACCACGGGCGCCGGAGTCAGCCATCATGAAGATTGGGTTGTAACGGTCCAGACCGGCTTGCAGGGCCTCGGTGACATCCTTGGTGGTCTGCTCCCATGCCTTAACGACCAGGCGGTACCGCTCGTCGTTGGTCAGGAAGCCGCGCTTGAACTGCTTCTCGATCTTCACGATCTCCTGTTCCGTCTCGCGAATCAGGGGGTACTTCTTCTGGGGGACGGTCATATCGTAGATAGAAACCGTCAGAGAACCCAGGGTGGAGTAGTGGTAGCCGCGGGCCTTGATGATGTCCAGGACCTCGGCGGACTGGGTGAAGCCGTGGCGGATGATACACTTGTCGATGATTTTCCCCAGCTGCTTCTTGCCGCAGACGAAGTTGATCTCGGGGTCGAAGCAGGCTTCGGGGTCCTCGCGGTCCACAAAGCCCAGGTCCTGGGGGATGCCCTCGTTGAAAATCAGACGGCCGACGGTCGTCCGGACCAGCTTGCTCCGCTCCTCGCCGTTCACGGTAGCGGTCATGCGGACCAGGATGGGCACATGCAGCTCCAGCTGGCCCTCGTCATAGGCCAGGCGCGCCTCGGCGGGGCTGGCGAAGGCGTGCAGGACCTCCTTGGCCTCTTCCCCGGCAGCATAGGCGCGGCGGGCCTCATAGCCGGAGGTGGGCAGCAGACGGTCGAGGTTGTCGATCCAAATGCGGTCGCTCTCGTGGATGGTCCCGGCCTCCAGCGCAGCAGCGGCGGCTTCCAGGGTGGGATAGATATAGGCGGGGTCGGCGGGGGCGTCCTTCTCGTAGGTCAGGTAGTAGGAACCCAGAACCATATCCTGGGTAGGAACCGTAACAGGGCCGCCGTCCTGGGGCCGCAGGAGGTTGTTGGCGGAGAGCATCAGGATGCGGGCCTCTGCCTGGGCCTCGGCGGACAGGGGGACGTGGACGGCCATCTGGTCGCCGTCGAAGTCGGCGTTGAATGCCGTACAAACCAGGGGGTGCAGCTTAATGGCGCGGCCCTCGACCAGCACCGGCTCGAACGCCTGGATACCCAGACGGTGCAGG
Source organism: uncultured Mycoplasmatota bacterium (assembly GCA_963606215.1). GTDB lineage: Bacteria > Bacillota > Clostridia > Oscillospirales > Oscillospiraceae > Evtepia. The sequence continues at coordinate 4,141 of CAVCXN010000251.1, forward strand.
GTAGGCGCACGGTTGAGCATGACAGGGTGTTCCTTGATGATGAAGTCCAGGGCATCCCAGACCTCGGCGCGGCCCCGGTCCACCATCTTCTTGGCGGACTTGATGTTGTTGGCCAGGCCGTCCTCCACCAGCTTCTTCATGACGAAGGGACGGAACAGCTCAATGGCCATCTCCTTGGGCAGGCCGCACTGATAAATCTTCAGCTCAGGGCCAACCACGATGACGGAACGGCCGGAGTAGTCCACGCGCTTGCCCAGCAGGTTCTGACGGAAGCGGCCCTGCTTGCCTTTCAGCATATCGGACAGGGACTTGAGGGCACGGTTGTTCGCGCCGGTGACGGCGCGCCCGCGGCGACCGTTGTCGATCAAAGCGTCCACAGCCTCCTGGAGCATCCGCTTCTCGTTGCGGATGATGATGTCCGGGGCGGAGAGCTGGATGAGGCGCTTGAGGCGGTTGTTGCGGTTGATGACCCGGCGATACAGGTCGTTCAGGTCGGAGGTGGCGAAGCGACCGCCGTCCAGCTGAACCATGGGCCGAATCTCGGGGGGGATGACCGGCAGCACGTCGATGATCATCCACTCGGGCTTGTTGCCGGAGATGCGGAAGGCGTCCACGACCTCCAGCCGCTTCACGATCCGGGCCTTCTTCTGGCCGGAGGCGTGGTGCAGCTCCTCGCGCAGCTGGATAGACAGCTGCTCCAGGTCGATGTCGGCCAGCAGCTTCTTCACGGCCTCGGCGCCCATTCCGGCGTCGAAATCGTCCTCATACTTCTCCCGCAGCTCGCGGTACTCCTTCTCCGAGAGGATCTGGTTCTTCACCAGAGGGGCGTAGCCGGGGTCGGTGACGATATAAGCGGCAAAGTACAGCACCTTTTCCAGGATACGGGGGGACAGGTCCAGCAACAGGCCCATCCGGGAGGGAATGCCCTTGAAGTACCAGATGTGGGAGACAGGAGCGGCCAGCTCGATGTGGCCCATCCGCTCCCGGCGGACGTTTGCGCGGGTGACTTCCACGCCGCAGCGGTCGCAGATCTTGCCCTTGTAGCGGATCTTCTTGTACTTACCGCAGTGGCACTCCCAGTCCTTCGTGGGGCCAAAGATGCGCTCACAGAACAGGCCGTCCCGCTCGGGCTTCAGGGTGCGGTAGTTGATGGTTTCCGGCTTTTTGACCTCGCCGTAGGACCAATCCAATATCTGCTCCGGGGAAGCGATACCAATACGAATGGCGTCAAACTCAGCATAGCTCATATTTCAATCGTCCTCCCGTTCTTTATTCTTCATAGCGGCCGTCGCCGTAATCGTCGTCTGCGCTGTCGTCGGCGGTCATGCCGGCCACAGCAAAGTCATCGTCGTCGCTGGTCTCCTTGATGGTATAGCCTGCGGCGGAGAACTGGGCGTCGGCGTCGTTGTTCTCGTGATAGGGGGTGTAATCGTCGTCGCGGATCTGGTTGAAGT